>JAAZPS010000057.1 GCA_012797095.1 Bacillota bacterium
GTTCTCTTTCTAGGGTAAGATCGACGCCACTCTTCTGTGGTCCACTGGCCAGCATGTCCTCTAACTGTTTGTGAATGGCCAGAGGGTTTGAGTTACGATATTGCTCCATTGCAGCTTGCTTTGCAGAATTATTCAGCAAGCGCATATTCTCCCTCTATCCCCATTAGCTCACTCGGGATTGTCTCCGGGTTTGGCCCTACCGGTCCGCTTCAGCGGGGCTCCGGGAAGAGATCCTTCGGGCTAAAGCCCTCAGGATGACAGGGTGGGGGTCATCCCCCGCTACCTTTACGGTCATCCTGAGCGCTACCCTCTTATCCTCCTGAGCAGCCACCCCCATGTCATCCTGAGCGTAGCGAAGGATCTCCGAACTGGCACAGTGTTTCCTGTACTGCACCAGATCTGCTCCCCGTTGTTCTGATTGTCTCCGGGCTCGGCCTTGCCGGCCTGCTTCAGCGGGGCTCCGGGAAGAGATCCTTCGGGCTAAAGCCCTCAGGATGACAGGGTGGGGGTCATCCCCCGCTACCTTTACGGTCATCCTGAGCGCTACCCTCTAGTCCTTCTGAGCGCCCCCTCTTGTCATCTGATTGTCTCCGGGTTTGGCCCTACCGGTCCGCTTCAGCGGGGCTTTGGGAAGAGATCCTTCGGGCTAAAGCCCTCAGGATGACAGGGCGAGGGTTGGTTGGTGTGGTTGGTATCCGGTGGTTGGGTTACTGTTCGGAGCCACAATCGCCGCTACGACCGGTGAGCGTTTCCAGGGCGTGGGCGAGCACCGGCTCGAGCACGGCGAAGCATTCCCGCACCGCTTTGGGGCTGCCGGGAAGGTTGATGATCAGCGTCCGCCCGCTGATTCCGGCAGCGGCGCGCGACAGCATCGCCCGGGGGGTGGCGGAATAGGTTTCCCGGCGGATCGCTTCGGCGATCCCCGGCACGAGCCTTTCGACCACCTCCAGGGTGGCCTCGGGGGTGATATCGCGTGGGGAGAGCCCGGTCCCCCCGGAGGTGAAGACGGCATCAAATCCTGCTGCGACCATGCGCCGCAACTCCGCGGTCAGCGCGCTGCACTCGTCGGGGACGATGGTGCTACCGGCGATCTCACCCCAGGGCCGCAGCAGCTCGCCGAGCAGGGGCCCGCTTCGATCCTCACGCTTTCCGGCGGCGCCCTTGTCGCTCACGGTGATGGTGCCGAAGCGGTAGTGCGGCAGCACGGCCAGGCTGTCGCCGGAGCGGATCCGGCCCCCTTTGAGCACTTCGGCGAAGATCCCTTCCCGCGGCATGACGCAGTCGCCGGCCTGCTCGAAGATGGCGCAGCGGTCGTGGCATTCCTTGCCGATTCCGGTTACTCTCAAGATCGCCTCCGGCCCGGCTTGCAGGCGCGTGCCGCTGGGCAGGCCGGGTAGATCGATCCCGCGGATGGTCAGGTTCTCGGCAAAGTCACCCGGCCCGACAGCCAGACCTTTGCGGCGCATCCGTTCAATACTTTCCTCCGCCAGCAGGCTTACCTGGCGGGCCGATCCGGCGTGTCCGTCGCCTTCCAGCCCCTGCCCTTCGATCAGGAGCCCCGTGCCGGCATTCTGTTTACGCTCGCCCTTGTTCGCGCCGATACAGACAGCGGTGATCTCACCCATCTTCATTTTCCCGGCGGTAACTGCCGGAACGCCCTCCCCTCTTCTCGAGCAGTCTGATATTCCCGATGAGCATATTCTTGTCGATGGCCTTGCACATGTCGTAGATCGTCAAGGCGGCGGCGCTGACCCCGGTGAGCGCCTCCATCTCCACCCCGGTCTGGCCGGTCAGCTTGACCCGCACCCCGATCTCGATCTTGCTCTCCTCTTCGTTCAGTTTGAAGTCGACGTCAACTCCGGATATATTCAGCGGGTGGGCCATGGGGATGAGTCGGCCTGTATCCTTGACCGCCATGATTGCGGCCACCTGGGCCACGGCGAGGAGATCGCCCTTCTTCATGGTCCCTTCCCTGATCCGGGCCAGGGTTTGCGGGGCGACAGTGATCTCACCGGCGGCGTAAGCTTCACGGTGGGTGCTCTTTTTGCCGGAAACATCGACCATTCGCGGCCGTCCGGCTTTGTCCAGGTGGGTCAGCTCCGGTTCCGCTGCTTTCCCGGATCGGAAAAAGCGCTCATCGATGAAGCGGGCCAGGCCGGCGGGATCATCGAGCCGGAACAGCGGCAGCGGCCGGGGCAGCGGCAGCTCTTCCAGGTCGGTGACGATGGCGATGACCCCTTCGGGAAGAAGCGGCTGCCGGTTGACGGCGCTGCGGAGAATCTCGATCTTGGGAAAGGGGCTCTTCCTCTTCCCTTCGATGATCACCAGGTCCATGTCCGGCAGCCTGGCGGAAGCGGTTGCATTGATCCCTTCAGCCGGGGCGCTGCCGATGAAGATATACTTATCCGGAGTGATCATTCCGGTCACCGCGGCACCGGCTTCGGCAAAGCGCCAGGTATCCTTCCCCGGGACGTCGAGATCGTAGCGCCGCACTTCTCCTTTAAGCGCGGCTACCTTCAGCCCCCGGGCGGTCAGCTCGGGCAGCAGCTTCTCCAGGACGGTAGTCTTGCCGGTCCCGGATTGAGCGGCGATCAGATCGATAATCACAGGTTTCAAGGCGCCACCTTCCTCTTCGGTTCAGTTAACCGCCGGTTCTGGACATGCCTCGCATCGCTCGCGGGTTGACCGCCCCGGCGTCCTCCACGGTGCTCATCAGGTGCTTTTCCGGTTTGAGCCGGACCACCTTTCGCAGCAGCTCCTGCAGCGCCGCTGCATCGCCCAGGGCGGGGCGGACTGAATATTCCTGCTGCCAGTAAAGGCAGCATTTCAGAAAACCTTCGGCAGTGAGCCGCAGCCGGTTGCAGGTGCCGCAAAAATGGCGGCTGATCGGGTGAATCAGCCCGATGGTGCCCTTGCCTCCGGGGAGGTTGAAACTCTCGGCCGGTCCCGCACCGGCGGGAGATTCAGCCGGCGTGAGCGGCAGCCCCATCCGGGCGGCAGTTTCCTGGACATAGCTCAGCGGCAGGTAATATTCTTGAAGCTTGCTGCCCTGTGCACCGATGGGCATGTACTCGATGAAACGCAGATGAAGCTCTTTTTCCAGGGCCAGCGCCAGAAAATCGGGCACCTCCAGATGATTGATCCCCTTCATCAGCACAATGTTTACCTTGACCGGTTTAAGGTCAGCCTCGAGGGCGGCCCCGATCCCGGCCAAAACAAGGTTCAGGTCGCCGCCCCGGGTGATCTTTCTGTAAAGATCCGGCTTCAACGAATCCAGGCTGATATTGACCCGCTGCAGGCCCGCTTTCTTCAGCGGGCCGGCAAATTTCGGCAACAAGATCCCGTTTGTGCTCATCGTCAGTTCGGCGATCCCGGGAATCCGGGAGCTCTTCTCCACCAGGTGGAGCAGCTCCTGGCGTACCAGCGGCTCGCCCCCGGTGAAGCGAACCCTGGTGACCCCCAGTGCCGCGGCGGCGGTGATCACCTCGAGGATCTCCTCGTAGGTCAAGATCTGGTCATGGGGGATCTGCTTGACCCCGTCCGGACCCATGCAGTAGATGCAGCGCAGGTTGCAGCGATCGGTTACCGAGACCCTTAGATAATCGTGTTTTCGTCCGTAGCGATCGATCAGTGCCATCTTTTTCTCTTCTCCCTACCGGATCTAGTTATAAGTCACAGGTGCCGCTATATCCGTGCAGCGGTCAATTGATCAACTTGCCGGCGTCGCGCATGCTGTATCCGCCCATCGCTTCGACCCGTTTCTGAAAAACGGGATCGCGGATCAGCTTCAGCACAGCCTCTCCGGCCCCGGAGCGGTAAAAATGATCGTTCATCAGCAGATCGTAACGCTCCTCGCAAAGGGGGATAAACTCCAGACCGAAAGCGCGGGCGGCCGGAAGGATGCCCAGGCCGATCCGGGCCGTTCCCGCGGATACGGCTGCAGCCACACCCAGATGGGTATGTTCCTCCCGCTCGTAGCCGGGGATCTCGTCCGGCGTCAGCCCGGCCTTTTCGAGCAGGTGATCGAACAGGATCCGGGTGCCCGCTCCTTTCTGCCGGTTGACAAAACTGATTCCTTTTGATGCGATATCGTCAATCCGTTCCACCCCGTCGGGGTTTTCCGGAGGGACGATCCAGCCCTGCACCCGGTAAGCCAGATTGATCAGATGCACCTTTTTCCCGGGCAGCAGCCGTTCGATGTAGGGGGTATTGTACTCACCGCTCGCCGGGTCAAAAAGGTGCACTCCGGCCAGGTGGGCCTGCCCGCTGCCGATAGCGCCGATACCGCCCATGCTGCCCAGATGCGCCGAGGAGAGGGTCAGGCCGGTGCCCTCCTCCTTCAGGGCGGTGGCCAGAAGATCGACGATCAGATCGTGGCTGCCGGCGGCAAGAAGGTTGTTGCGCAGCTCCCCGGAGGAACGGAAGAGCTCCAGCTCGACGGTTTCACCCTGCTCGAAGCCAACCGATTCCGCCGGTACGATCAGCAGCCCGTCGGCCCGGACCAGCGACATGGTGATCCCGGCGCCCCGCTCCAGCGGATTGGCCACAAAACGGTCGTCAACGCAGCCAACGGCCATCCGGACGTGCTCCTCCACGCCGATCTCGGAAACGATCCGCCGCCCCAGGCTTGCTCTCAGCCTTTCCCGGGCAGGCTCGGGCTGTCCCAGGCCCCGGTAGATCAGCGGCCGGACAAACCACTCCAGGCTGAGATAGGCCGAGACCGGATAACCCGGTATCCCCAGGGCCGGTTTACCGGAGATCTGCCCGAGAATAACCGGTTTGCCCGGACGCGTGCTCACACCGTGGACGAAAACTTCTCCAAGGGCCTCGATCACGTGAACCGTGTAATCGCTCCGCCCGGCGGAAGAGCCGGCGATGATGATGATAAGATCACCCTCCGCGGCCGCCTGGGAGGCGGCCTCCTTGAGCAGGGCCTGATCGTCGGGGACGATGGGCTGGATCACTGTTTCGGCGCCCCACTGCTGCAGATAGGCGGCGATGACGGTGCTGTTGAAATCGGGGACATCGCCCCGGTGGCGTTTTTCCTCCGGCGGGATCAGCTCCGTCCCTGTAGGGATGATCACCGCCTTCGGTTTGGCCAGCACCGCCGCCGTGGTAATCCCGCCCGCCAGGAGCACGCCCAGATCATGCGGCCGCAGCCGGTGGAGGGCCGGCAGGAGCAGCTCTCCGGCGACCAGATCTTCGCCGACAGAGCGGAGATGCTGCCACGGGGTCGCCGGGGCCAGGATCTCGATGCCGCCGTCGGGCAGCATCAGAATATCCTCCACCTTGATCACCGCATCAAAACCGGGCGGCAAAGGTTCACCGGTATCCACCGGGAGACACTCCTCTCCCGGGAGCAGCTGCAGCGGGTTGCGGTCGTTGGCAGTGAAGGTGCGCTCGGCCCGGACGGCAAAACCGTCCATGGCCGCGGCGTGATCGCTGGGCATGGAGAGGCGGGCAAAAAGAGGTTCTGCAGTTACCCGGCCGAGGGCTCCGGCGGTCTTCACCTTCTCGATGCGGCGGGGAAGCCGGACCGCGGATAGGAATCTCTGCAGCGCCTGGCGCCGGGGAATATTGTAAAGATAGATTTTCCGCATCGTTTCCTCCCTATCGACGAGATGGAAAGTGGACCGGGCCTTCTTCAACTATTCCCAGAGAAATACTGCCGCGGTCTCGCCCTCGCTCAGCCCTTCTTTTCCTGCAGGGATGATCAGAAAACCGTCCGTTGCAGTCAGCGTGCTCAGGATACCGGAACGTCCAAATACCGGGGTAGCGATCAGTTTATCTTCAGTTTGCTCCAGCTTTACCCGGATATATTCAGTTTGCCCTCCCTGCGAGGGCAGGTTGCGGGAGAGCACTGCTTCCACCGAGGGACGGTAAAGCCCGGCCTGCCTGCCGGAGAGCCGTCTTATGATCGCCGCTCCGAAAAGGGAGAAGATGAGCAGGGCCGAGATGGGGTGACCGGGCAGTCCCAGAATCGGTTTGCCCCCGCTGCTCGCCAGCAGCGTCGGCTTGCCGGGCTTGATCGAGACCCCCTCCACGAGCAGACCCGGCGGACCCAGCTCCTGCATGGTCCGGGTGGTAAAATCGCGGGAACCTACCGAGCTGCCCCCGGAAAGGACCAGGAAGTCGCACCTTTTCAGCAGCTCCCGGCTTTTCTCCAGGAAAAGCGGAAAGGAATCGGCGAGGATATCGCCTGACAGCACCGCGGCGCCGTATTTTTGCCCCAGAAAAGTCAGGGAAAGGGTGTTGCTGTCGCGAATCTTGCCGGGCGGCAGCGCGGTTGTCAAGTGGGGCACCAGTTCATCTCCCGAGGAGAGCAGTCCCATCAGCGGACGGCGGGTGACTCTGAGATCGGCGGTCCCCAGGGAGGCCAGCAGCCCCAGCTCCTGTGCCTGCAGCAATTTTCCAGCCGGCAGCGCCTCCTCGCCCCGGCGCAGGTCTTCACCCCGATGGATAACATTCTCTCCGGGAGCGACGGGCCGGTAGAGCTGCACCTGTTTTCCCAGCAGCGCCGTATATTCGAGCATGGCCACCGCATCGGCACCGGAAGGGAGCATCCCCCCGGTGTGGATCAGATAGCACTGTCCCCTGCTCAGTTCCGGGGCCGGGCGGCCCATGGGGATCTCGCCGCCATATTCAAAAATGGCCGGGAGCCCCTCCTGTGCCCCGAAACTTTCCCGGGCCGAAAGGGCATAGCCGTCAACGGTGGAGCGCTCAAAAGCGGGGATATCGGCACCGGCAGAAATCGGTTCGGCGAGAACGCGTCCTCCGGCCCTCTCCAGGGGAATCGTCTCGGCATCGAGGGGTTGAAAATATTTTTCAATCAGTTCCAGAACGTTCTCTGGAGTAGTCACTCGCATCAGTTTCATCGGATCTACCTTTCCGGATAGAAAGGCCGTGCCCCCTTCCCGGTGGAACCGCGGCCGTACTGGTGGTCCGATCTACTTCCCGGCACTGGAGGCGGGGGATGACGGCCCCGGCAACCAGCGAGCCGTTACCCGGTTCTTTCCGCAGCCTTCGACCGGTTTCTATTATATCATTATTTCTCCTGGAAAAAGGAGATTCTTTTCCCTGCGGCCAGGCTCCCGGTGCCGAAATTACCGGTCAAAGTCGCCCTTTCCCGGCTCTTGGGACAGTTCAGTAAGGGTACAGGATCAATCCCAGCAGGGCGCTGGCGGCGATGAGGTAGAGGGGGTTCAGACGGCGGAAAATCACGGAGGCCGCAAAAACCGCCGCGGCAATGAGGGCGGTGATCGGGTCGATCAGCGCCGCCCGGCCCAGGGTGATCACTGCCAGCGAGATCAGGGCGATCAGGGCCGGGCGCAGCCCTTTCAGGAAGCGCTCCGCCCGGGGATCCAGGATCGCCCGGGCGAGAAAACGTCCGCAAAGGAGCAGGATCGCCAGGGAGGGGCTGACCACCCCGAAGGTGGCCAGAAGCGCACCTCCCAGGCCGGCCAGACGAAAGCCGATAAAGGTGGCCGCATTGATCGCCAGCGGCCCTGGGGTGACCTCGGCCACAGCGATGATATCGAGGAATTCTGCTGCCGTAAGCCAGCCGTGGCCGGAGATGATCTCTCTTTCCATCAGCGGGATCATCGCATAACCGCCGCCGATGGTGAAAAGACCGATCTTGAGAAAGACCCCGTAGAGTGAGAGCAACTGGAACAATTTATTCCCCCTTTTCTTTGAATAGGAGCAGGCCGGCCGCTCCACCGGCCAGCAGGATGATGATGGGGTGAATTTTGAAAAGCAGTGCCGCGGCCAGCAATGCTGCTGCCAGGGCGAGCTCCTTCCAGTGGCTGAAGATATCGCGTCCCAGGCCGACCACCGCTGCGGCGATCAGGGCGACCACTGCCGGACGGAGACCGTAGAAGAGCCCCTGAAGATAGATATTATCCTGAAAAACGGGTAGGAAAAAAGCGGCCAGGGCCAGAATTACGGTAACGGAGGGGACAATTATCCCCAGGGCCGCCAGCAGGGCGCCGGGGATCCCGCGCAGGCGCATCCCGATCTGGATGGCACTGTTCAAAGCGATGGCCCCGGGGAGGCTCTGGGCAAGAACGATTATATCGACAAAGAGAGCTCGATCAACCCAGCTGCGGCGGGTGACCACCTCGCGCTGGATGATCGGTAGCATGGCGTAGCCGCCCCCAAAGGTGAAGGCGCCTACCTTCAAAAAAACCAAAAATATGGTGCTCAGGGAAACCGGTTCTTGCAGTGCTGCCTGCTGCTGCACGCTCAATGGAAAACCCCGTTTCTGCTCCCTTGGTGCCGGGATGAAATTGCTGCTTCCTAGATTAGGATATAACTGGGGTGAAGTCAAGACAATGGCAGGACAGCAACATGGAAAAAGGGAGATGATGGGACAAAGGGATGGGACAAAGGGATGGGACAAAGGGGACGTACGTGTTTGTCCCATTTTGAATATGGTTACCGCAATAACAAAGGGCGACCACAAGGGTCGCCCCTACGGTATGTCGGGGGTCGGGGGACCACAAGGGTCGCCCCTACGGTATGTCGGGGATCGGGGGACCACAAGGGTCGCCCCTACGGTACGTCGGGGATCGGGGGACCACAAGGGTCGCCCATACGATGTGTCGGGGGTCGGGCGACCACGAGGGTCGCCCCTACGGTATGTCGGGGATCGGGGGACCACGAGGGTCGCCCCCACGGTATGTCGGGGGTCGGGGGACCACAAGGGTCGCCCCTACGGTATGTCGGGGGCCGGGGGACCACAAGGGTCGCCCCTACGGTATGTCGGGGGTCGGGGGACCACAAGGGTCGCCCCACGGTATGTCGGGGGTCGGGGGACCACAAGGGTCGCCCCTACGGCCTGAATTTGGTATACTGGGAGCAGCTCTCCTCTTATCAGGGGTTGAAGGAAAGCCGGTCCCTGAACCAAAATTATGGGGGGAACAGTATGTTGAAATTTATCGGACTTGTCCCGCATCCGCCGCTGATCATCCCGGGGGTGAGCCGGAGCGAAGCCGAACGCTCCCGGGTGGAGCGGACCATTGCTGCGATGGAGCAGCTCGCCCGGAGAATTCACAAGGCGAAGGTAGAGCGGCTCATCGTGATCACGCCGCACGGCCCGCTTTTGCGTGAGGGGATCGCTGCTGCGGCGCCGCCGCTGCTCGAAGGCGACTTCAGCCGCTTTGGGGCCGCCGGCGTCAGGGTCTTTCTGGAGACGGATCCAGTTCTCCTTCAGCACCTTCAGCGCGAAAGCGCGGAGGGGCCGCTTCGTCTCATCGCTCTGGGGGCAGGTGAGCGCTCACTCCCCCGGGGGTTCTCCCTGGATCACGGCGCGGCGGTGCCGCTGTACTATCTGCAGCAGGCCGGTGTGAGGGCACACGGACTTCACCTGACCTACACTTTTGCTTCCTATCGCGAGCTCTACCGCTTCGGCAAAGCCTTGCGCCGGGCCGTTGAAGCGCGCGGTCTGCCGGCGGCGATCGTGGCCAGCGGCGATCTCTCCCACCGCCTCATCCCCGGGGCGCCGGCGGGATACAGTCCGCGGGGCGCCGCCTATGATCGGATGCTGCTGGAGCTGCTCCGCGAAGGGCGGCTTGAGGATATTCTGGATCTGGACGAGGACCTTGTCGAGGAAGCGGGCGAATGCGCCCTGCGTTCATTTGTGATCGCTCTGGGGGCGATTCCGGGGAAAGATTTCCGGACCGAGGTGCTCTCTTACGAAGGGCCCTTTGGAGTGGGCTACATGGTGGCGGAGATCCATCCGCTGACCGGGGGCTCTCGAAACGGCGTTGCTGCGAGGGAGGAGGAGGCTGCAAAGGGCTCGACCACCCAGGCGCTGCTCGCCCGCCGGGCGCTGCACCATTATCTGGAGCACGGCCGCCCGCCGGCGGCTCCGGATCCGCTGCCGGATGAGCTTTCCATGCAGGCCGGGGCCTTTGTTTCTTTGAAAAAAAGGGGAAAATTGCGCGGCTGTATCGGCACGATAGAGCCGGTCCGCCGGAACCTGGCCGAGGAGATCATCGCGAATGCGGTCAGCGCCGGGATAAAAGATCCCCGTTTCGCACCCGTCCGGCTCGAGGAGATCGATGAGCTGATCATTTCGGTGGATGTGCTCATGGCTCCGGAGCGGGTGGAGAGCCCGGCGGAGCTGGACCCGAGGAAATACGGGGTTCTGGTGCGCAGCGGTCACCGCAGCGGCCTGCTGTTGCCCGATCTTGAAGGGATCGATACGGTGGCCGAGCAGATCGCCATCGCCCGCCGAAAGGCCGGGATCGGCCCGCGCGAAGCGATTGAACTTTACCGTTTTGAGGTCCGCCGCTATGAGTAAGCCGGACAGGGGAACAGGTGAACGCTTATGTTGAAGCCGGCCCGGTTCTATACCGGGGAAGATGATCAGATCCGCTGTCTGCTCTGTCCGCGGCACTGTCTGCTTGGCGAAGGGCAGACCGGTTTCTGTGGAGTGCGCCGGGTAGAAAAGGGTGTACTTTACACCGAAAACTACGCTCGCTGTGCGGCGTTGCAGTGGGATCCCGTTGAAAAAAAACCGCTTTACCACTTCTACCCCGGCCGACAGATTCTTTCCCTGGGGACCTACGGGTGCAACCTGCGCTGCAGCTTTTGCCAGAACTGGTCCCTGGTTCTGGGCAAGCCCGGAGCGGCAGATCCGGTGCTCACCCCTGCCGGGGTGCTGGCGATGCTGCAGCGCGAAGGCGGCCCCGGCAAGGTGGTCGGGGTAGCCTATACGTACAATGAACCGCTGATCTGGTACGAGTATGTCGCCGAGACCGCCTGCCTGCTGCACGAGCACGGTTACCGCAATGTTCTTGTGACCAACGGTTACATCTCCCGCGAGCCCCTGGAGGAGCTGCTTCCCTATATCGATGCTTTGAATATTGATCTGAAAGCGTTCAGCGATCATTTTTATGAACAGTACTGCCGCGGCCGGCGCGGCCCGGTTATGGAGGCGGTGGAACTGGCCGCTGCCGCAGCCCATCTCGAGGTGACCTGTCTGATCATTCCCACCCTGAACGATTCTTTGGAGGAGCTGGCCCGGCTGAGCGGCTGGCTGGCCGGGATCGATCCGGATATCCCGCTGCACCTTTCACGCTATTTTCCGCAGCACCGGATGACTCTGCCGCCCACCCCCCCGGAGACGATGCTCGCTGCCCAGGAGATCGCTCTCCGGAAACTGCACCATGTTTATCTGGGTAATATCGATCTCCCGGGTAGCGCCGATACCCTCTGCCCCCGCTGCGGCGCTCTTCTGATCACCCGCAGCCGCTACCGGATCCGGATTGCCGGGCTTTCCGGTAACCGCTGCCTGGAATGCGGCGCTTCGATCAACCTTCTTCCAGCTTCACCTGAGAAATAAGCATGATCCTTCACTCCTGATTCATACTATCATTAAAGGCTATCCAGGATTCCAGTTCCTTTTCCCATCCGTCCAGCGATCTTGAAGCAGGGGGTTTTGAAGATCACCACAGCTACTGCCGGTTGGTTCTTGCAGATCGGGGCGAAGATAGCGGCTCTTTTTTTCTGGTTTGGAGGCTGGCCGGCGGCTTTTCTGCTCGTATCGGCCGGGCTTTACCTGACCCTGCGCAGCGGCTTTATCCCGCTGCGGCACGCCGGTTCAATCTTTCGCCTGACCGTGGGTCGCCTTTTTGCTGGCCAGGGGAGTGACCCGGCCAGCAGGGGCGATATCTCCCCCTTTCAGGCCCTGACCACCGCCCTGGCTGCTACCGTGGGCACGGGCAATATCGCCGGTGTGGCCACCGCAATCACCCTGGGCGGGCCCGGTGCGATCTTCTGGATGTGGGTTTCGGCCTTTTTCGGGATGACCACCAAGTTTGCCGAGATCGTTCTTGCGGTACGTTTTCGCACCACTACTGGGGGCTCCTTTGCGGGCGGTCCCATGTACGCACTGCGGGACGGCCTCGGGAGCCCTGCACTGGGTCTGGGCTATGCCCTTGTTGGCGCTGCCGCTGCTTTCGGTATCGGCAACCTGGTCCAGGCCAATTCAGTGGCCGGGGTTCTGCAGACTGCTTTCGGGATCAGTCCCCTGTTTACCGGGATCATCCTGGCGCTGCTGGTGGCCCTGGTCACACTGGGGGGGATCCGCCGCATCGGCAAATTTACCGAGAGGCTGGTCCCGCTGATGGCCCTGCTCTATGTCGGCGGATCACTGGCGGTTCTGCTGATCGGTTACCGCCAGATTGTCCCGGCCCTGCTGGAGATAATCAGCAGTGCCTTCAGCGGACGCGCTGCTGCGGGCGGCTTCGCCGGCGCCGGTCTGCTCCAGGCGATCCATTACGGGGTTATCCGCGGGGTCTTCAGCAATGAAGCCGGCCTGGGCAGCGCGTCCATTGCCCATGCCGCCGCCGTGACCGATCACCCTGTTCGCCAGGGTCTCTGGGGTATCGTCGAGGTCTTCATCGTCAGCTATATCATCTGCACGATGACAGCGCTGGTCCTTCTCGTAACAGGTGTCTGGACCGGTTCGCTGGAAGGGGCCTCGCTCACAGCGGCGGCATTCAACGCTGTCTTGCCGGTGTCGGGCAATTTTATTGTCAGCACAGCGCTGATCCTCTTTGCTTTTTCAACCCTGCTCTCATGGTCCTTTTACGGGGAGCAGTGCTTTCAATATATCTTTGATGAAGGCCGCTATCTTTACCGCCTTCTCTGGATCATCGGCATCGTCATCGGGGCGCTCGGCGGGCTTCGCCCGGTCTGGGCCTTCGCCGATTCCCTGAACGCCCTGATGGTTCTTTTCAACCTCGGCGGGCTTCTCGGCCTGAGCGCCCTTCTGGTCAGGCTTAACCGGGAATTCTGGGCCAGCAGCCGGATCTCGCGCTATTGACCATTTCTGCAGCATCGTTGAAGGGTTTTGCCGGAGACAGGGCGAAATAGCAATAAAACGATCTTACGTAACCTGCAGCCGGAAGAGGGAGCAACCGAAAAGTGATCTGGGATCGCATTGTTACAGCTGTACTTCAGTTGAATATTGGCTATCTCGACATTATTGACATCATCATTGTGGGCTATGTCTTCTACCGCCTGATCCTGATCATCCGCGGCACGAGGGCGGAGCAGCTGATCAAGGGGCTGGTGATCCTTCTGCTGGCCATGATCATCAGCGACAAGCTCGGTCTAAAAACCTTGAACTGGATCCTGGAAAAGGTGATGACGGTCGGCCTGATCGCCATCCCCATTGTCTTCCAACCCGAGTTGCGGCGCGCCCTGGAGCAGCTCGGGCGGGGCAAGATATTCAAACCTTCCTCCTGGAGCTGGGATCCCCAGGATTTCGATCATTTCATGGAAGAGCTGATGAAAGCGATCCCCGCCCTGGTGAAAAAAAGGATCGGGGCATTGATCGTTATCGAGCGCAATACGGGTCTGAAGGACTGGATCGAGACCGGGATCGCCATCGACGGGACCATCTCTGCAGAGCTGCTGGTCAATATCTTTTTTCCGCTGAGCCCGCTTCATGACGGCGCGGTGATCATCAGGGGAGATCAGATTGTCGCTGCCGGCTGCTATCTTCCCCTGACCGACGATCCGTACCTCGATAAGGAGCTGGGGGCGAGGCACCGGGCCGGGCTCGGGGTAACCGAGCAATCGGACGCTGTTGCTCTGATCGTTTCCGATGAAACCGGGATCGTCTCCGTGGCCCATAACGGAGTTCTGACCCGCTATCTCGATGAGAAAAAGCTGCGCGAGATCCTGACCGAACTCTGTGCACCCCCGCAAACTGAAGGTCTGAACCTGAATTTCTGGCCCTGGAGGAATAACAAGTAGTCATGGATAAGTTTCTGCACCGTTTCAATCTGAATCTGCTGCTGGCGGTTTTTCTGGCGGTAATCCTGTGGCTGTTTGTTACCGGTGACGATATCACCCGCACCACGATGGTGCGCAAGATCATTCAGGAGGTCCCCCTGAGCTATGAAAATCTGGATCAGGGTTTGGCCGTGGTGAAGATGCCCCAGACCGTGGATATGACCCTGGAGGGTCTTCCCAGCGCTTTTGACGAGCTTGCCGAAAGCGAACTGGAGGCCTATCTTGATCTGACGGCGGTGGAGGCGGGTACGCACCAGGTTCAGGTCAGGGGGAAGGCACCGCGCGGGCTGACCCTGATCTCGCTGGCGCCGCGGCAGGTCGAGGTGAGCATCGAAAAGCTACAGTCAAGATATTTCCCCGTGGAGGTGCAATTCTCGGGCCGGCCGGCTGCGGGGTGGGACCTGCAGAAACATTCCTGCCATCCGGTGCAGCTGGAGCTGGAAGCGGTCTCCTCCCTGCTGGAAAGGGTGGCCCGGGTGGTGGTCTATATAGATCTGGACGATCGCCGCGATCGTTTTGAAATTGAAGAGATGCCGCTTTTGCTCGACAGCGATGGTGAAGAGATCGGCGGAGTGACGGTGTCACCGCCCAAAGTAACGGTGATGGTGCATCTTGCTGCCGAGGGGGAAACCGGGCCCGTTATGGAGGAGTGAACCGCCAGCTTCTCCCCTCGATGCTGCCGGAAGACAAATATAGAAAATTGCGAAGGTGATGCAACTTTGGAGCGATTGTTCGGTACCGACGGTATTCGCGGGGTGGCCAACCGCGATCTGACCCCGGAGCTGGCCTTCCGGGTCGGACGGATCGCGGCCTCTTTACTTAAACAAAAAAACAGGCCGGCCCTGATCTTGATCGGTCGGGATACCCGGCTTTCGGGCGGAATGCTCGAGGGGGCCCTGGCCGGCGGGATCACTTCCACCGGGGTCTCGGTTCGTCTTCTGGGGGTTATCCCCACCCCGGGAGTGGCCTACCTGACGCGCACGCTTGGGGCAGCGGCCGGGGTGGTGATCTCTGCTTCACATAACCCCATCGAAGACAACGGGTTGAAAATATTTGACCATGACGGGATGAAACTGTCCGATGAGATGGAGGCGGAGATCGAGAGCTGCTATTTCGAATACAACCTCTCCCATGCCGGAAACCCGCGGCCCGAAGGTGCTGCCATCGGGCAGGTCTTTCATGACGGTGAGGCAGCCCGGCTGTACCTGGATCACCTCAGGGAAACCTGCGGCTCACTGACGGGGATGCGTCTGGTGGTCGACTGCGGTCACGGTGCCGCCTGCGCTCTTGCCCGGGAGTTGCTCGAGCAGCTCGGGGCCAAGGTGAACCTGCTGCACGGCGAACCTGACGGCGGACGGATCAATGTTCAATGTGGTGCCACCGATACTGCCAGATTGCAGCAGGAGGTGCGCCGCTGTGGTGCCGATGCCGGACTGGCTTTTGACGGCGACGCCGATCGGCTTATCGCCGTTGATGAAAAGGGTGCTGTCGTTGACGGCGATGCGATCATGTCCATCTGCGCCATCGATATGGTTCAGCGGGGTGCTCTCAGAAAAAATACGCTTGTGGCCACGGTGATGAGCAACGGCGGTCTTGATCTGCTGGCCGAGGAATACGGTTTCCGGCTGCTCCGCGCTGCGGTGGGGGATCGCTATGTTCTCGAGGAGATGCTTGCCGGCGGCTACAACCTCGGCGGCGAGCAGTCGGGTCATATCATCTTTTCCGATCACACCACTACCGGGGACGGGCTCCTGACCGCCCTGCAGCTGCTGACCATTACCGGCAGCGCCGGGATCCCTTTATCCGGGCTGGCCGGGCGGTTGAAACGGCTCCCCCAGGTGCTGTACAATCAACCGGTGGCCACCCAGAAAGGGTGGGAGGAAAACCTGGCCATCGCAACATCGATCCAGGCACTTCGCGATAAACTGGGACACCACGGCAGGGTGCTGATCCGCCCCTCCGGAACGGAGCCGCTGATCAGGATCATGCTCGAGGCCCCTTTCCCGGAGGACGAACTCTGGGAGGAGGCCCGCAGCCTTGCCGGGATCATTGCCCATGAACAGGGAAAATGACATCTGTTTATTTACTCAAATAATTTAACAAAATAGAGACAAGTCTTCACATTTCCGGTGAAGTTCGTTATAATAAATAATGGCAGAACGATTTGCGGTTTGAAAAGAGGTGCTGTTTTGTCTCTGATCGAAGGCGAAGAGGAGCTGATCCGGACCAGTGTAAGCGAGGTTTTGCATGATCAGGAAATGGCGCGGGAAAACCTGATTCCCATACTGCTGCAGGTGCAGGAAAAATTGAACTATCTACCCCCTCTGGCCATGGAGTTGATTGCCGCCGCCCTGGCCATTCCGGCAGTCGACATCTTCGGTTTGACCACATTCTACAATCAGTTTCGTCTCCACCCGCCGGGTAAATACCAGCTGCAGGTCTGCATGGGGACCGCCTGTTACATGGTCGGCGGCAAGATTGCCCTGGATTGCTTTGAAAGGCGCCTCGGCATCGGTGAGGGGGAGACCACGCCCGATCGGGAATTCAGCCTCGAACGGGTCGCCTGTGTCGGTTGCTGCACCATGGCGCCGGTCGTGGTCGTAAATGAGCAGGTTGAGGGCCGGGTAACCCCCACCCGGGTGGATGGAATTCTGATCGGTTACGGGAAAGAGATCAAGGCTTCCACCGGAATAGCGGAGAAGAAGGGAGAAGAAGGCTCATGACTGCAAAGACCCCTTTTCAGGAACGCTTCCGGGAATTGAAAGAGAGCGCCACCGCTGCGGAGAAGACCCTTTATCAGCAGCCGGTGATCCGGGTGGGTATGGCTACCTGCGGCATTGCCGCCGGAGCGGCCCCGGTCAAGGAGGCGTTTTCCAGGTTCATCCAGGAGAAGAACGTCGATGCCCGGGTGATCGATGTCGGCTGCATGGGCCACTGCTATGCTGAGCCGCTGGTGGTCATCTCCAAACCCGGTTTTCCGCCACTCTGCTACGGTTATCTCGACGAAGATCTGGCTGAACGGCTCGTGGAGGACTTTTTGATCCAGGATGATCCCTGCTACGAATTTGCCATGGTGGCGCTTGAACCGAACGATGTTTTTCCGACCTTCAGCGATTTTCCGCGCGGGGTCCATGAACAGAAGATCGTGCTGGAGCATTGCGGTTTTATCGATCCCGGAGAGATCGATCACTATATTGCCCGGGGCGGCTACAGCGCCCTGGCCGATGCCCTTTCCGGCACCCCCGCCGGTGTGCTGGAGAAAGTGAAAGAATCGCACCTGCGCGGCCGCGGCGGTGCCGGTTACCCGGCAGGGTTGAAATGGGAAGCGGCGATAAAGGCCGGTGGTGACGAAAAGTATGTCATCTGCAATGCCGACGAGGGCGATCCGGGAGCATTCATGGATCGCAGCATCCTTGAATCATGCCCCCATCAGGTGATCGAAGGGATGCTTCTTTGCGCCTATGCGGTCGGTGCGGCGAAGGGCTATCTCTATATCCGGGCTGAATACCCCCTGGCGGTGAAGCGCCTGCGTTTGGCTCTGGAGCAGGCCCGAGAAAAAGGGCTGCTGGGAGAGGCCATCCTGGGTAGCTCCTTCAGCTGCGATCTGGAGATATTCCGGGGGTCCGGAGCCTTTGTTTGCGGAGAATCCTCCGCTCTGGTCCGCTCCATGGAGGGGCAGATGGGGATCCCCGCAACGCGGCCGCCCCGCCTGGCACAGGCCGGTTTTCGCGGTAAGCCGACAGTGTTGAACAACGTCAAAACATTTGCCTATGTTCCGCCGATCCTCAACCGGGGAGTGGACTGGTTCCGCTCCATCGGCACTGCAGAAAACCCCGGTACCGCTGTCTTCTCACTCGTCGGCAAGGTTGCCCATACCGGCCTGGTGGAGGTGCCCATGGGGACAACCCTGCGCGAGCTGATCTACGATGTCGGGGAGGGGGTGGCCAATGATAAGGCGTTCAAGGCGGCACAGATCGGCGGCCCCTCGGGGGGCTGCCTTCCCGAAGCGGCTATCGATATCCCCATCGATTTCGATTCATTGCAGGAGGCCGGGGCGATCATGGGCTCAGGCGGACTGGTCGTTCTCGATGAGGACGACTGCATGGTCGCTATCGCCCGCTATTTTCTGGAGTTCACCCAGCAGGAATCATGTGGCAAGTGCACCTTCTGCCGTCTCGGAACCAAGCATATGCTCGATCTCCTGACTGCCATCACCGAAGGCCGCGGCAAGCCGGAGGATCTTGAAATTCTGGAGCAGCTGGCCCGGGATGTCAAGCGGGGCTCTCTGTGCAACCTCGGGGCGACGGCACCCAACCCCATTCTGACCACCCTGCGCTATTTCAGGGATGAATACGAAGCACATATCAACGAAAAACGCTGCCCGGCATTGATGTGCAGCGAGCTGATCGTTTACTATATCGAACCGTCAAAATGCAGCAAACTTTGCAGTGTCTGCGTGGGCAGCTGCCCGACCGAGGCGATCTACACCCGGGACGACGGTCTCAAAGCGATCGATCAGGACAAATGCACCAAATGTGACAACTGTCTCAAAACCTGTCCCCCTGATTACAACGCTGTGATCAAGCTGTCGCCGCCCTGGTTGCTGGACGAGAAAGAGAGGAAAAAAAGCTCATGAGCAAAGCGGTAACTGTAATCATAGACGGCCGTGAGATAAAAGCTCCCGAAGGGGAGAAGCTGCTCTGGGCGGCTCTGGATAACGGGATCTATATCCCCAATCTCTGTGCAATCAGGGAGAAACAGCATCCCTCGGGCAGTTGCCGCCTCTGTTATGTCCAGGTGGAGGGCCGGGCTGAACCGGTCACAGCATGTACGCTGGCGGTCAAAGAGGGTCTTTCCGTGCAGACGCGCAGCCCGCAGGTCGATCATCTGGTCAAGAGAGCTTTTGAGCTGCTCCTCAGCAACCATCGCCTCGGCTGCGGCCGCTGCCCCCGGCGAAAAAGCTGCGAGCTGCTGAAGATAGCGAAGGAAAGAGGATTGAAGATGAAGCTTTTCCAGCTGGCGCCGCTGGAGCAGCAGGTGGAGATTGACGAAAGCGCCGCAACCTTTGCTTTTGACCGCAGCCGCTGCCTTCTCTGCGGCCGCTGCGTCTGGATCTGCCGGGAAGTGGCCAAAGTCGGCGCCCTCGGTTTTTCCAACCGCGGGATCGATCGTCGGGTGACCACATTCCAGGATCGCCCCATTGGCGAATCGCCCTGCACCGAATGCTCTTTCTGTGTGGAAGCGTGCCCCAGCGGTGCGCTCTATTTCAAAGAGAATGGATAAGGGATTGGCTGCTGCCATATCGATCTTCTAGCTGCATTGTATCTACTATTTCAGGGTCGGATCTGCTTTCAGCAGCTCCTGCTCCCGCCGGGCAATGCGGTAGTGCTGGATCATCTCGATGAAGGAGCGGTCGTGCAAGGGGTTTGATGAAAAGCGGAAAAGGCGAAGCCTCCGGCTGCCGCCGGGGGGGCGGCAGATCTCCAGCGGTGGGCCGGCGAGCTGCTCCAGCGCAGCGGTCAATTCTTCTTCCAGGTTTTCGCTGGTGGTGATCGGCAGAGCCGTGACCGCATCGGCAGCGGCGGTCAAGTGATCCAGGGGAGTCCCTGGTTTCTTTTTTCTCCGCCGGTGACGCTGCATCTTTGCAGCCAGACCATCTACCGGCGGCCCCACGTACAGATAATAACCCCTTTTCAGTAAAATGCTGCGGCCCTGTTCCGGGCTCACTTCCCGGGGCTGCTTCAGGAAGAGCAGCAGGAGATAGCAGCCCCGGTCACGGGCGGCTGCGACAGGGTTGTTATTTGGGATTGTCACCGGTTCGACAGCGTTAACTGTGGTAAAAGTGGGATCAAAGCCGAGGGCGACGGCACTCAGCTTGACCGGGCCGTGCACCTCCCAGAAGGTTCGGGCGAATCGCGGATCGATCTGATCGGCGGGTATGAAATATCTTACCAGCGGGTCCATGACGACAAAAAGACAACCGCTTTCCAGACCCTGTTTGGAAAGCTCCCGCAGCAGAAGCAGATGTGCGGTACCCCTTGCGGTCACCGCATCGGGAAACATAGCCGTTCTGTTTTCAAAAAGAGTGCAGCTTTTGATCTCCAGGTAGAAACGGCTCCCATCGAGCCGGTGCTGCAGCAGAAGATCAAAGCGGTGTCTTCCCCAGACCGGCTCCGCCCTGCTGACCCGGTATTCCCTGAAGAGCGGGAGCCGCTCCTCGCCGATGAGCGCGCGGATGACCTTGTTGGTCAGCTGTGTGTGCAGCAAGATCTGGCGGCCCTCTTTCTCGCAGGACAGCACGGTGTACGGCAGCTTGCCCCTGGAAAGAGCCGGGCTGAGCAGCAGGGTGCTCCCAGGCAAGAGCAGCTCCCACAGGCGTCCGGGATTGGGCAGGTGAGCCTTCACCGTTTGCCCCCCGACCTCCGCCTCGACCACAAAACGGTTCAGCCGCCGCAGCAGCCGTCCGCTGATTTTGGGAAAATCAAAGGGATATCCGAGCATATCTAGAGTATGGCCGATCCCGCAGTTTCCGTCAACGGTCTCCCCGGATGGAGGCTCCCTTGAATTTGGGGGCCGGATTGACTATAGTGTAGGAGGAGAAACTCGGCCGGGCATTCCGGCCTCTTCCAAAATAGATCAAAGGTGTCGATTATCAATTGAATGCATCCAAGGTAGCCTATGTTCTGGATTTTGACGGAACGATCACGGAGCGGGATATCACCCGGGAGATGGCCCGTCACTACGGCGGGAAGCATTACGATGAATGCAGCGCTGCTTACGGGCGCGGCGAATTCGGGATGAAAGGATGGCTTGCCCGGATGTCCGCTCATCTTCCTTCCGATACGGCCGAGCTGCTGGCCTTTGCCGGGATCCGGGCGGGACTGCGCCCGGGTTTGAAAGAATTCTTTATCTCTGCCCGGGCAAAGGGGCGCCCCCTTTATATCGCCAGCGACGGTTTCGGCCTCTATATCGAACCGATACTGGAGAGGCATGGCTGCAGGGAATATGTCAGCGGGATCTTTTGCAATGAAACGATCGCTGCCGGCGGGCGGCTGGAGACGCTGACGCCGCATGCTCACCGGAGCTGTCCGGTTTGTGGGAATTGCAAGGCGGCCCTGGTCATCGCACTCCGGGAAAAGGGGTTCCGGGTGCTCTATGTCGGCGACGGTTTCAACGACCGCTTTGCCGCTGCCTATGCCGACGGGATCTATGCCCGCGATCGCCTTGCCGAGATCTGTACCGCTGCCGGGCTTCCCTTCAAACGGTGGGATCATTTCCACGATCTGCTCGGGGATGATCAGTTTGCCGGAGAGCACGGCAACCACAGGTTCTGCGACCCGCAAGGGATGGACGGGGTGGATCTGCGATCAGACAATTCAGGAGGGATCCAGATGAAGAAGATCGTATCCGGGGTGACCATCGAGTGTGTCCGGGGTGATATCGTGGCCCAGCCCGATCTGGAGGCCATTGTCAACGCGGCCAATGCACAGCTGAGAAGCGGCGGCGGTGTGGCCGGGGCAATCCACCGGGCGGCCGGGCCCAGGCTGGAGGAGGAATGCCGCCTGCTGGCTCCGATCAAACCCGGCGAGGCTGTGATCAGCGGCGGGTACAACCTGCCCAACCGCCATGTGATCCACTGCCTGGGTCCGGTTTACGGCCGGGACAGACCCGAGGCCGCACTGCTGGCCAACTGCTACCGCAACGCTCTGCGGCTGGCCGAGGAGAACGAACTTGAATCGGTCGGATTTCCGGCCATCTCCACCGGTATTTTCGGCTATCCCGTTGAGGAAGCGGCGGCAGTGGCCTGTCGTGCCATCGCCGAAACGGCTCCTGCACTGGAGCACGTCAAAACGGTTCGTTTCGTTCTCTTCAGCGAATCGGATCTGGCTGTTCACCGGAAAGCGTTGGAAAAACTGGAGTAACCGGCGATGAGCCGCGAGGATGAAGGAATTGGCCGGTCGCCGCAGAAGGGACACCAGCCCGATTTCTATCCGACCGGGCAGAACCGGAAGCGGCAGAAGTGATCGCTCTATCTGGAAAGCGATCCCCTGCCGCTGTTGAGCCGGGCAAAATTATTCCTGTTACTGTAGTAGAGCCTTTTGAAAATATCAAAATTCCGGTCATAGATCGGCCTGTTTTCGGAATTGGGCGAAAAAGAGCGGCTGATCGGAATCATCTTTTTCGCCTCGACGAGGGCGGGGATCAGCTTCAGTCCCACCGCGATCACTGCAGCTGCTCCCACTGCGCCCACGTTTTGCGGGTTTTCCACTGTTTCCACATTTCGGCCGAGCACATCGGCCAGGATCTGGCAAGTGGTCTCCGAAAGGGCCCCGCCGCCGACAAAGCGGATTGCTGGCGAGCAGCGCACCTTTCTTTCCTGCGCCTCCAGCATCCAGCGCAGGTGGAAGCAGACCCCCTCCAGGACGGCGCGGATCAGCTCGGTTTTGCCGGTGTCCAGACCGATGTTGAAAAAGATGCCGCGGGACGCGGGATCTTCAAAGGGGCAGCGGTTGCCGTGCAACCATGGGGTAAAGATTACCCCGCTGCTGCCAGGGGCGGCCGTTTTGATCACCGCTGTCATATAGTCATAAAGGCTTTTGTAGGCCGCCTCTTTCGATTCATGGACCGCTTGTTTCTGCAGGTAGATCCCGATCTCGTCCAGGGCAAGGTGATCCTTGACCCATTCGAAACATTTGCCGGCGGTCTCCAGTTCGGCAAAATAGTTGAAGCTGCCGGGCTGTGCTCCGACGATTGCGGCGATCATCGCCGTCGGATCAACGATCGACCGTTCGACAACGGTGGAGACCCAGCCGGAGGTGCCCATATAGATATGGGTGTCCCCGGGAGCGACTGCGCCGGCACCGATACCGATAAGCGAGGCATCGCCGCCCCCGCCGAAGACGGCGGTTCCGGGGCGCAGGCCTAGCTCCCCGGCTGCCCTGGCGGTTAACCCCCCGACCAGATCGGTCGAGCCAACTATCTCGGGAAGGTGCTTCATCTCCACACCGGTCATCCGGCAGATTGCCTCGCTCCAGCCCTGCCGGCCCTGGCGAATGCTATAAAGCAGGGTGGCAAAAGCAGAGTCCCGGGTCATGATGAAACGGCCGGTGCAGCGGTGAATCAAGAACTCCTTGACATCGAGCCATCTGTGGATCCGACTGAACAGTTCCGGTTCGTTTTTACGGACCCACCGATATTTCCAGACCGGATCCTTTACGCTTGCCGCCACCGCCCCGGTCTCATGGATCGACCGGAGCAGCTTGAAGATATTGACTCCGGCGATCTGCAGTCCGTGAGCCATCCCCTCACGCAGCTCTTCCACCGCCCGCTGATCCATGTAGCTCATCATCCGCCGTAGCGGCCGGCCCTCTTGATCCACCAGAACCAACCCCTGCATCTGCGAACAGAAAGAGATTCCGACAATGCTTCCGGGAGCGGTACCGGTCCTCGCCAGAAGCCTGCGGGTGGTCGTGCAGATGGCGGTCCACCACTCAAGAGGATCCTGCTCGGCACCGCCATTTTCCAGGATATGCAGGTCGTAGGTGCCCATCTCCGAATCGATCAGCTTGATCTCTGAGCCGATGGCAAAAAGACAACTTTTCATCCCCGTTGTACCCACGTCGTAAGTGATCACCTGAATGGAGTCCGACACCGGAAAACCCCCTGTTTCGTATTGGTATTGCTCAATCAGGCTGCTGCAGCGCTCCTTTGAAGAACCTCATGAACTGAGCCACCACTAGTTCATCCTGCTCCAGGATCTTCTCGCCGGCGTAGATCTTGAATCGGTCGCGGTAATAACTGCAGGCATACGAAAACTGCAGCATCATGAAAAGATTGTCCAGGAAAAAGGCAAATAGATCCGGCGAAATCTCCGGGTGCACCTCGCCGGCCTTCTGAGCCTCCCTGATCAGGGCGGAGTAGATCCCGGCCGAAAGCGTCTCCATCCGTGAAGCCAGTTCCCGGGTCAGCCTGGTGTTACTCTCCGAGGTCATCTCATTGTAGAAGATGATCAGGGTTTTCTGTTCACGCGAATGGCGCTGAATGATCCGAACGATCTTCTCTATCCTGGAGAAAAGATCCCCTGGGGAGGTGAGCAGTTCGTCGAGGACCGCCTGCAGGGTTTCCACCCCAAAAAGAACGCAGGTCAAAAAAAGGTCCTCCTTGGTATCGAAATACTTGTAAAGCGAGCCCACACTTACCCCGGCGCCGGTGGCGATCTGGTTGATATTGGCATGATCGAAACCCTTGTTGGCAAATTCATCTATCGCCACATCGATGATCTTGTGGCGCCTTTTATGGGGGATGCGGTCGAAGATCGCTTTATGATAACTTTTTTTCATGAGGGCCTCCAGGATCTTTTCTTGATATGAGTGATTGCTCACTCACCGATCCATTTTAACATATCCTTTCGCGGTAGTGAAAGTTTAATCGGCGGAAGCGCTGGGGAGGAACGAAGATCGGCTCAAAACAGTTCGGGAGAACCCGTTTTACAGGGAATTGCGCCCGGTTGACAAGGATAACCGGAAAGGATAGACTGGCAGTGAGTGACTGCTCACTCACTGCCAAAAAATATCTGAACGCGGGGGGATAGCCCATGGATCGGAAATTTGCCATCGCCGAATATCATGACGCCGCTGCAGTGATCCGTCAGCTTGATCAGCTGATCAGAAAGCCGATCTACACGATCAGGCCCGACGCTTTGAAGAGGTACGAAGATGAATACTACGGGAAAAAATGTAGAAGATCGAGGGAGATCGTTGAGCGGGCTGTCGAGGTTATCCCCGGCGGGGTCCAGCATAATCTGGCCTTCAATCATCCTTTCCCGCTGGTCTTTACCGGGGCCGAGGGCCCCTATCTCCACGACATTGACGGCAACAGGTACTACGATTTTCTGCAGGCCGGCGGGCCGACGGTGCTCGGTTCCAATCCCCCCGCTGTCAGGGAGAAAGTGTTCGATCTGCTCGATCAATGCGGCCCCTCAACGGGCCTTTTCCATGAGTTTGAATACAAACTGGCTCAAAAGATCAGCGAGCTGATCCCTTCGGTGGAGATGTTCCGGATGCTGAATTCGGGCACTGAAAGCTGTATGGCCGCGCTTCGGGTTGCCCGTCTGGCTACCGGGAAGAAGCGGATCTTGAAGATGGGCGGCGCCTATCACGGCTGGAGCGATCAGCTGGCCTACGGGATCCGCGTTCCCGGTTCAAAATGGACCCAGGCACCCGGGATTCCCCTTCATATTTTCAGGTACACCCAGGAATTCTTCCCCAACGATCTCGCCGATCTGGAAAGAAAACTCTGGCTGAACCGACTGCGCGGCGGTACCGCGGCGGTCCTGATTGAACCGGTCGGCCCCGAAAGCGGTACCCGGCCGCTCGATCATGGATTTAACCGGGAAGTGGAGCGGCTCTGCCGTAAATACGGGACCCTGCTGATCTTCGACGAGGTGGTCACCGCTTTCCGGATGGGCCTCTCCGGGGCTCAGGGTTATTTCGGGGTCTCCCCGGATCTTACCATTTTCGGAAAGGTTGTCGCCGGCGGCTATCCCAGCGCCGGGGGACTCGGGGGTAAAAAAGAATATATGAAATATCTTGCCGCCGGGATCAAGGGCGGTGATAAACATAAAAAAGCCCTGGTCGGTGGAACCATGGCCGCCAATCCGTTGAGCTGCGTTGCCGGCTATTATACGATCTGCGAGATAGAAAGAACCGGTGCAGCCCAGCATGCCGGTCGTATGGGTGATCGCCTGACCCGGGGACTGCAGAAGCTGATCCGGGAATACAGGCTGCCCTTTGTTGCTTTCAACCAGGGTTCCATTGTTCACCTGGAAACCGTGGGCACAATGCACTTTGCCATCGACTGGAGCAGGTTCTGGCGCATACCTGCGGTGATCAGGGCTACCGCGGAACGGAAGGTAGAGATGGAGCATATGGGAGCCGCCTATATGGCTGAAGGGCTGGTTACACTGGCGGGCAGCCGCCTCTATGTCAGCGCGGCTTACGATGAAGAGATGATCGACGAGGCCCTGGATCGGTTCAAGCGGGTCTTTGCCAATGTGGGGCTGAAAGAGAATTGACGGTAAAATCAATGGCTGTTATACTGGCAGGGCGCCGGTTGGGGTGAACTTTTTAGCCACATCCGGATCCCTATCCTGCCCGGAGGTGAAAAAGCGATGGAACGGCAGCAGGCCAGTGAAGATCTGGTTCAAGCAGGGAAGCAGCTGGTCAAAGCCGGACTGATCGCTCGTACCTGGGGTAATCTGAGCGCCCGGATCGGCAGAACAGACTTTGTGATCACCCCCAGCGGCCGGGCTTACGATACTTTGACCCCATCCGAGATCGTTACCGCCAAGATTGCCGATGGCAGTTATCGGGGTGAGAACAAGCCCTCCTCCGAGAAGGGGATTCACGCAGCGGTATACCGGCATCGCCCGGAGATCGGCTTCATTGTCCATACACACCAGACCAATGCTTCCGTGCTCAGCACGCTGCGTCGGGATATAGCGGGGATCGATCCTGCTGCTGCTGCAGTGCTCGGCAGCAGCAGGATACCCTGCGCTTCCTACGGGCTGCCCGGCACAAAAAAGTTGCGGAGAGGGGTTGTTGAGGCGCTCTCCCGCTCGCAGGGAAAGGCTTTTTTGATCGCTTCACACGGTGCCCTCTGCCTTGGTGAGGATCGAAGCGAAGCTTTCAATGTTGCCACGGAGCTGGAGCGGCTGAGCGCCGCTCTGATCATGCACCGCTATCTTCGGGAAAGCGGGCATAAAAGGGCGGATTGGGACGGGCTGAGGGCTGCTTACCTGAGGGCGTTATCCTCGGCCGATCCTTCTTTTTTTGCAAGCGGGCCTGCAGTGCAGCCGCTTTACAGCAGCGAAAGGGCGGGCGGTCAGTTTAAACTGTACTTAAATGGCGCCCCTGGGGATCCTTTCCTGGAGGATGAGCAGAGCTGGCTTCGGGTCAGCCTTGAGCGGCCCCTCGAGGATAACGCGACGATCCCACCGGAAGCCGAAATACACCGGAAGATATATCGTGGATTCAAGGGGATCCGGGCGATTATCCATGCCGCCTCACCGGATATTCTTGCCGTTTCGCGGACAGGGCGCACCGTCTACCCGCTCCTCGATGATTTTGCCCAGATTATCGGAGTCAATGCCAGGGTTGCTGCCGGCAGCCCCCCGCTGCAGGCGGCAACCCTGATAGCCCGAAGATTGCGGGGCCGTTATGCGGTGATGATTGAAGGGAACGGCGCTCTCTGCTGCGGGCCCTCCAGGAGCGATGCCGCTGCGGCGGCGCAGGTTCTGGATAAGGGTTGCCGGGCCGTTATCGGCAGCCACTTTTTTGGCGGCGCCCGGCCGATTCATCCCGTTGAAGCCCTTTTGATGCGCCTTGTCTATCTGATGGCGTACTCGCGGAAAGCTGTTGGATAGCACGACGCGCCGGCTCCGATCAGTCTCACTGTTTATTCAAACCATCTTTCTGATGATTGCCTCGCGGCTTCCGGGCAGCAGGTCAATGGGGGGGATCTCTCCCAGCAGATAGCTTCCCGGTTGGAGCCGCATGGTGGCGCGAGCGGCCGAGATCATGATCTGAGCGGCGGCGGCGGGGTTGGTTATCCTCATCTTGAGCTCGAGCAGCTGGTTGTGAGCGCTGCCCGAGCTGCCGGTGCGGGTTATTCGCACAGCATGGCTTCTGTTTTTGCAGGGAGTGAGCTGATCAACCCTGATCACCTCTGTCCGGCTGGACTTGAAAAGCGGATCTGCTTTGATCTTGGCGGCGATCTCCGAAAAAATGGCCCCCTGTTCGAGCGTCACGTAGATATCCCGGCGGTGTTCGCCGCAGCCGAGGGGCAGGGTCACGGCAACAGCATCCCTGACCCCGGGGATCGCCCTGGCCATGGTGCTGTGTCCCATACTGATGCCCGGTCCGAAGTCGGTACAGGTGATCCCCACCGGGGCGATGGCGGAAAAGAGCATCCGGATGATCGAATCGGTGCCCGGATCCCATCCGGCACCGGTTACCGCGACCGCGCTGCCTTCCCGGGCCAGGCGGTCCAGGTTTTGACGCAGCTCGACCATCGCTTCACCCTGAAGGTCATACCCATCTATCGTGTTGATCCCTTTACGGAGATAAAGAGGCGCTGCTTCCGGCACGATCCGGGAAGGGATCGTCAAAAGCGCGGCATCTACGGGGCCGAAAGACTCCACCCCGGTAGCTACCGGGATACCCGTGGGGCCTTCCCCGGTAGCCCGCCTGATCACGCCGGCCAGCTCCATATCGGGGGTTTGCCCGAGCGCCTCGACCGCCTCCCGGCCAACATTGCCATAACCGACCACGCAGACCCTGATCTTTTTCATCTTTGAACAACTCCGGTATGAAATTAGTATTACCCGCTGTACCCTACGAATTCGATCCTGAAAAGTAATTTCAATTAAATTTTCGGTTGGGTGCTTTCTCCACCGTTCAGCGCCTGTCGGGGACGGCTGCCGCGTTTTCAGCCATCCCGGTGCTGCTCCGAACAGCTCCTCTCCTTTTAGAATCTCCTTTCGGGGGATTGCTTCTGGCTGCGGCATTGATCCGGTTAACTGCTCTAGTCTATTATATTTCAAAGATCGTGAAGGTTGCAAAAACAGCCCATTATTTTACCCCGTTCACCATCAAGCGTAGACCCGTTTCACCCCCGGTTGCTTGACCCTGTTTTTCTGCGGTGCGTACCGGAATTGTGGTCAAAGATCCGCTTGAATGATCCTTCAGTCCGGAAACCTGTAACGGGACAGCAGATCGATCCGGGCTGCTCAAAGCAGGAAAACAGGTACAGCAGTTGAATAAAAACAGGAAGATCGGTGGCCGGATGCTTCTTTCTGCCCGGCAAGATCCTTGGGAAACATTTCAGAGTTTTCAAGGAGGCAGGTATGGTCAAATTAAGCAGGCGGTTAACCCGGACCGGGTGGAGCGCGTTCTTCTCTCCTCTGCGGATGATAGCAATCTCCGGTTGCTGTTTTTTCATCTCGGCCGGGCGGCTCGGGATGCTGCGGGGATGGCTCTACTACCTGCTGGTGGCAGCGCTCTCCCTCGGCGGCAGCCTGCTCTTTTTTTTCCGGTCGCCGGAGCTGCTCAATGAAAGGGGGCGCCTGGGTGATGAGACTGCAAGGAGCGACAAAGTTCTGCTGCTGCTCCTCTTTGCCGCCAACCTGATCCTGCTGCCGGCGGTTGCCGGTCTTGAAACCGGCCGCTGCGGCCAGGCCCAGCTGCCCGATTACTGGATTTTGATCGGAATAGCTCTCCAGCTGATCGGTTCAGCGGTGGTTCTCCGGGCGATGCTGGCGAATCCATTTTTCGAAGGGACCGCACGCTGGCAAAGGGAGCGTGGGCAGCACGTGGTCAGCAGGGGTCCGTACAGCTGTATCCGCCATCCCGGCTATCTGGGGATGGTTGTGAATACATTACCGCTTCCCTTGATTGCCGGTTCAAGGGCGGCGCTGTATCCGGCCTTGCTGGCAATAGTGATCCTGGTGATCCGCACTTCTCTGGAGGACAGGATGCTGCTCGAGCATCTACCGGGATATCGCGAATATGCCCGGAGGGTCAGATACAGGCTGCTGCCTCCGCTCTGGTGACGGTGAAAACGCTTTCGGCTTCTGCTGCTGCAATCAAAGCTCCTTCTTGAAGTGCGCCGCCACCTTCTTCAACAGCCCGAATGAGCGCTCCACGGTGACCTCCCTGTCAGGATTGATCAGGCAGCAGCGGGCCGGGGCGAACCAGGCCTGCCGGAGGATCTGCTTCCTCGATATGCCGCCCTGCTCGAGGTAACCCCAGAACTCCTCGATCCGCCCGATCATCGACTGAAGATCCTCCTGCTGATACTCTTCGGTCAGGGTGGGAGTAATTCCCCAGGAAATAATGGCGCCCCGATCTAGAAAAGAACGGATCTCTTCCCGGTAGCGCGAAAAGATATAACCGCGGGCCAGCACATCGAGGGAAAGGATATCCAGATCCAGATTGAGCAAAAAGGACCAGTCGGGATTGCCGCAGAGGTGAACCCCCCTCGGTCCGGGGAAATTCTCCAGAAAGATCCGGTAATCGGCGGCGGCCCGCTCGCTGGTGTAGCCCGTAAAGGACATGAACAGCATCTCCAGCCCGGGTTCGTCGACCCAGACAAAGGGGCGGGGGTGGATCTCGCCCAGCTCGCTGTACTGGGCCTGCAGTTTCCGGGCAAAGAAGTCGAAGATGATCTCGCGGACCTCGTCAAAATAGATCATCGGACGCCTGTCGCGATCCTGGATCTTCATGCCGAAGCTGACGGGTCCGATATTCTGGCCGCGGATATAGGGAAAGCCGCCCAGCTCCTTCTTCAGAAACTGGTGATAGACAGCGCTGTACCGGGGTGACAGGCGAAAATACGATTCGTCTTCCCAGTGGGCCAGATACTGCTCCAGCTCCCGGTGAAATTGCTCCAGTGAAAAATGGATCTCCCGCCGCTCCAGATCCAGCGTTATCCCCGGGAAATTTTCCGAAGCCTGGGCATACATATCCTCGTAGAAGCTGACCCCGGGAAGCTGCGGCCAGAAAGGGATATCAAGCGAAAGCGAGAGCTGCAGCGCTTTATCCACATCATGATGCGGCAAGATCCCCATGGCGGTGGTCAAACAGTTCCCCTCCAGTTGCCACGGGCGCTGCCACGAGGATGGAGTCGTCGGCTGGTCAAACAAGGGCAATCACCTTCCCAGCCCGGTCAAGCGGGCTTCTGTTGTGGGATCCCTATCAGATATCTCAATTGATGCCGCTCCCGGAAAAGAATAATTACACCGGGATCTCCTGAACATTATTTCCCTGCCAGGGCGCAATTCCCTTCCAGCGAACGCGCAATAATAATAATTGTCAGACAAGCTCCGATCCTGTTGTCAGGTTGGGGAAATAGCTGCCTCCGCGGTTGGCGGCCGGTTACGGTTCCAGGATAATCAAGGAGAGATCGGGTCGATTGAAGATGCGAAAGGGGATGACCGAATTGCCCAGGCCGCGGCTCACGTGCATGGTGCTCTTACCGGAGCGGTAGAGGCCGGCGGAGTAGGATGGGAAAAAGGTTCTATCAGGTGAGAGGATGCCGCCCCGGAAGGGCAGCCGGATGATCCCGCCGTGAATATGGCCGGCACAGATCAGGTCCGGGCCCCAGGCAGCATATTCCTGAAAATATTTGGGGTTATGGGCCAGCAGGATGGAGATCTCGCCGGCCCGCGGCCGGCCGATTCTCTCTTCAATAAATGGCAGTTTCAGCTCTGCATCTTCCCATATTTCGGCCGTGCTCTGGCTGGAGTAGTGGTAAAGCGCTGCCGTGAACCCGTAGAGGCCGAAGGTGATTCCGTCTTTGATCAGCCCGGCCCGCTCATTGTCAAGCAAGATCGCACCGGCTTCGGCAATTCTCTCGACGAAACGGGGATACCGGTCTGTTCCGATCATCCCCCTGACGATCTGCTCGTGATTGCCCAGCGAGCAGTAGACCGGATAACGTCCTGCCAGCTCATCGAGAAGGGCAACGAAGGGGCTGCCGTCGTCATGATGCGAGTCGATCATATCGCCGGAAACAAGAATCAGATCCGGCTCCAGCCGGGTGATCGCCCGGGCCAGCCGTCTGTTTTGCCGCCCGAACTTTTTCCCGTGCAGGTCGCTGAGGTGGACGATCCGCAGCCCGGCATGATCCGGGGGCAGTTTATCCATGGTCAGGTGAAAGCAGGAGCGCTGGAGCGAATTGTTGCCGTAATACAGGAAACAGAGCCCCGCCAGCGCTGCCAGGGCCAGAATGGTGAATCCTCTGGTGATCTTTTTGCCCATATCACTCACCCCTTGATCTGAACTGCATTTCAATTCTACCGGTTTGCTTTGAATAAATCTACCGGCCGCCCGCCCGGCTGCCGGAGACGGCCCCATCTTTTGACGAAGTTAGTGTAAAATTACTGTAGGTTTTCCTGGAGAAAATTACTTCCTTTGTGTATACGGAAATTCAAAAGTTAGACAAGCAGGCTGTGTTA
>JAAZPS010000376.1 GCA_012797095.1 Bacillota bacterium
GATCCTTCGCTGCGCTCAGGATGACAGGGGGGGGCTCAGGGATGACGGGGGGGGTCGGAATGACGGGCTGAATTTGTCATCCTGAGGGCGTAGCCCGAAGGATCTCCGCTCTTTGACGGGGGGGCTCGGGTTGATTGGGGGGCTCAGGGTGGCAGGGGAGGGGGCTCAGGTAGACGGGAAAGGGTTCGGGATTAACGGGCAGCGATTACCCATTGACAGAACCACCTCAATCCTGTATTATTGTATTAGTTACCTAATACAGTAATACAGGGGGTGAGCCAATTGTCCTGGGAGTTGACCTCGGATCGCCCGATCTACGCCCAACTCATTGAACAGATCGAGCTGAAGATCTGCACCGGGGTATATCCCCCGGGCTCAAGGATGCCGTCGGTCCGCGAACTGGCCCGGGAGGCCTCGGTCAACCCGAATACGATGCAGCGGGCTCTGGCGGGTCTGGAAGACAGCAATCTGCTGTTCACCTACCGCACGAGCGGCAGGTTCGTCACGGAGGATGAAAAACTGGTAGGGCAGGTTAAACAAAGACTTGCCGGTGAGCATACCCGGGAGTTTCTGGATCGGATGCAGCGGTTGGGCTTTGACCATGAAGAGATCCTGGCGGCCTTATCAAGAATAATGGAGGAGAATAAAAGATGAACAGCGCTATCCTGGAATGCAACAATCTTACCAAAAAATTCGGCGCCATTACCGCGGTCGATGGGGTGACCCTGACTATTCCCCGTGGCAGCATTGTCGGGCTGCTGGGCTCCAATGCCAGCGGCAAGAGCACCTTTCTCAAGCTCTGCAACAGGCTTCTTACACCCAGCGGCGGGAAGATAAGTATTGCGGGCTATGAGCCCGGGGTGGAAAGTAAAAAGCTGGTCTCGTACCTACCGGAAAAATCTTATCTGAACGACTGGATGAAGGTCTCCGACATTATCGGCTTCTTCGCCGATTTCTACCCTGATTTCAACAAGGAAAAAGCCGGTATTATGCTCCGCAAGCTCGATCTGAATCCGCAAAGCCGCCTCAAAACCATGTCCCGGGGGACCAGGGAGAAAGTTCAGCTCATCCTGGTGATGAGCCGTGAAGCGCAGCTCTATCTTCTCGATGAACCCATTGGCGGTGTTGATCCCGCTGCCCGCGATTATATTCTTGATATAATCCTCGATCACTACGATCCGGCGGCAACCATCGTTTTATCGACGCACCTGATCGCCGATATCGAAAGGATCCTGGAGCAGGTTATCTTTATCAGGGAAGGGCAGGTTGTCCTGAACAAATCTGTGGATGAGATTCGTGAAGAAAGCGGAAAATCGGTGGATGCTCTTTTCAGGGAGGTATTCAGATGCTGACAAAACTTTTAAAACATGAATTCAGGGCTACAGCCCGCTTGTTTCTGCCTTTCTACCTGATTTTGCTCCTTTTTGCCCTGGTCAACAGATTTCTCAGTTTCGAAATGATCTCCCGGTTAGTACAGATGGCCCCTCCTTTCGGGATCGCCAGAGTGCTCGGCTCCCTGGTCCTGCTGCTGAAGCTGGTCTATTTTGCTCTCCTCGCCGGCGTGCTCATCGCCACCCTGCTGGTCATGATCCAGCGGTTCAGCAAGAACCTGCTGGGCGATGAGGGTTATCTCATGTTCACCCTTCCGGTCTCTCCCTGGCAGCACCTTGCGAGCAAGCTGATCACCGCTGCAGTCTGGACAATGGCGAGCGGCCTTGTCACGATCGGCTCGATCTTGCTTCTTTCCGTAAGAACAAATCCCTGGCCGCTGGTGTTGGCCGGGTTCAACGGTTTCAGGGAAACCTTTGGCCTGACGGGGTTATTTGTATTCCCCGGCGCTGCCCTTGTAACCATGATTTCAGGTATTCTGATGATCTATGCGGCTATTGCCCTAGGGCATCTCTCTTCCAGATACAGAATCCTAGTTTCCCTTGCCTGGTATGCCGCCCTCAGCATTGCGACAAAGGTTCTGCTGCTGCTCGTATTACTACCCTATGCTGAAGTGTACTGGGGAGATATTGTAGACGCGGCCACGGATGCAATGAAGATCAATCTTATGGCCTTCTGGTACTGGCTGCTGCCTGCCGTTGTTCTGGGTACCCTGTACTTTTTCCTGACCAATTATATCCTGAACCGAAGGCTTAACCTGGAATAGGGCGACGAAGAAGGTTGGAAGAATTGTTCTCGCTGACCCCCGGGATGGCGCTGGCCGTCCCGGGGGTTATGTGCTTGGGAGACAATGAATGAGATCCTTCGCTGCGCTCAGGATGACGGGGAGGAGGCTCAGGATGACGGGGAGGAGGCTCAGGATGACGGGGAGGAGGTTCAGGATGACGGGGAGAATTTGTCTTCCTGGAGGCGCTTCTTCCTCCGCCCGCGCTATTCTGAGGGCGTGCTTCACTCGCTTACCCTGAAGGCACGTCCACATCCTGTACTTATTTCTGGTGTCGTCCTGTATTATTTTTGTGTCATCCTGAGGGCATAGCCCGAAGGATCTCCGCTCTTGTACAGCGTGTTGTGCAAACGGGCCGCTTCGATCTGGACGGCAGCCGGTGAAGTGCGCCTTACCCACGTTCGTGCTTGACCATGATGAAAAGCGAGATCCTTCGCTGCGCTCAGGATGA
>JAAZPS010000377.1 GCA_012797095.1 Bacillota bacterium
CGGCGCTGCTTCGCCTCATGGGGGAGCTGGATCCGGAGCAAAGGCCGGCAGCCGGCAAAAGGGCCAATGCTCTCCGGAGCAGGCTGGAGACGCTGCTCGGCCGCAAGGAGGAGGCGCTGCAGGCTGCTGCTCTGGCGGCGGACAGGGAGAAGGAACGGATCGATGTGACCCTGCCCGGTGCTCCGTTCAACCTCGGGCGGAAGCATCCGCTGACCCTGGTGCTGGAGGAGATCACCGCGATCTTTACCGGCCTCGGGTTCCAGGTGGCCCGGGGGCCGGAGATAGAGAGCGATTATTACAATTTTGAAGCCCTCAATCTGCCCCCGGATCATCCGGCCAGGGATATGCACGATACTTTCTATTTTAACCCCCAGATCCTGCTGCGGACGCATACCTCTCCGGTGCAGGTGCGGGTCATGGAGCGGCAGGCACCCGGCCTGCCGGTGCGGATCATCGCGCCGGGCAAGGTCTACCGCCGCGATGACGACGCCACCCATTCGCCCATGTTTCACCAGGTCGAGGGGCTGGCCGTTGACCGCGGGGTCACCTTTGCCGATCTGAAAGGAACGCTGCTGGTTTTTGCCCGGGAGATGTTCGATCAGGGGCAGCGCATTCGCCTGCGGCCCAGCTTCTTTCCCTTTACCGAGCCCAGCGCCGAGGTCGATATCGCCTGTATCATCTGTGGCGGCAAGGGCTGCCGGGTCTGCGGCCAGTCCGGCTGGCTGGAGATCCTCGGCTGCGGGATGGTCCATCCCCGGGTGCTCGAGATCAGCGGGTACGACCCGGAAGATGTGACCGGTTTTGCTTTCGGGATGGGGGTTGAGCGTATCGCCATGCTTAAATACGGGATCGATGATCTGCGCCTGCTCTTCTCCAACGATCTGCGTTTTTTAAGGCAGTTTCGTTAGGGTGGCGGCCGATCTGGATGATAGGAGGAGTACAGTAGATGCGCATACCCTATAACTGGTTGAAAGAATATGTCGATCTGGAGCTGCCGGCGGAGGAGCTGGCCGACCGGCTTACCCTGGCCGGGGTCGAGGTGGAGGCGGTGGAGCGGCCTGCCGGAGCTCCCGATGGGGTGGTGGTGGGCGAGATTGTCACCCTGGGAGAGCATCCGCAGAACCGGGGGCTCCTTGTTGCCGGGGTGAGCAGCGGCGGGGGGGGGCCCAGGCAGGTGGTCTGCGGCGCCCGCAATATCGCCGTCGGTAAGAAGGTTCCCCTGGCCCTGCCCGGAGCGGTTCTGCCGGGGAGGGGTCCTCTCGAAGCCCTCGATATCGAGGGAGTCCTGTCCGAAGGGATGCTCTTATCCGGGGGAGAGCTGGGCCTGGAGATCGGCCCGCCCGACGGCATCCTGATCCTCGATCCCCAGGCGCAGCCCGGTGCAGCCCTGCCTGAAGCGCTCGATCTTGACGAATGTATTCTGATCCTGGATCTGACCCCGAACCGGGCCGATTGTCTGGGGCTGCTGGGGGCGGCTTACGAAGTCGCAGCCCTCACCGGCGCTGCGGTGAAGCACCCGCCGGCGAAGCCCCGGGAGGGCTCCCGGGACGCAGCAGCGCTGCTGCAGGTGGAGGTGCAGGAGCCGGCACTCTGTTCCCGCTACACGGCGCGGGTAATTGAAGATATCACCGTGGGCCCGTCGCCTCTGTGGCTGCAGCTGCGCCTGCTCAGGTCTGGAATGCGCCCGATCAACAATGTGGTCGACATCACCAACTACGTGATGTGGGAG
>JAAZPS010000058.1 GCA_012797095.1 Bacillota bacterium
ATGATACGGCGGCGTTTCCGGGGAATTCATCCGATACATCAGGCCCATGAAAGGATCCCTGCCGCAACCCGATCCTGCTCCCGGATCAACCTGCCGCGAAAGATCGATCCCGGTTCGGACAGGCTGCGGATCGTGAAACAGGGGAAGCAGGCCCGGGCCGGGCAGCCCAAAGGTTTCAAATCAATAAAATAAAGGGCCTGGAGCAGTCGACGCCTCCATCCATCAGCTGGTAGGCCAATACTTATGCCATCCTGCCAATGCCTTGCCTTCGTCGGTTGGTAACCTTGGCGCTAGCTTGATCTGAACGGCCGGCGGGCCTCCCGGCAAAGGCGCTGGATCAGCCTGCGGCCCGACAGCGCTGCGGTGGAAATGCCGATCATGGCTTCAGCCCAGTGCCCGACCATGTAAAAATTACGCAGACCGGGCAGGCTCCGGCTCAAACCCCCCATCATAACTTTCAAGAAACTACCCGGCGGCCCCCAGGCCTGCAGCCCATGGTAATTGCCGGTGATCCGCTCCGTGGTCAGGGGTGTAGCCACATCTATCGCCTCCACCTGCTCACGTAAATCAGGGAAACGCTGTTCCAGCATACCGATCACTTTTTCAGCAGCAGTAGCCTTGGCCTCCCGGTAAAGAGCCGGCTCCCGGTTAAGCCCGGCCCAGTATTCGTAGGTGGAATCAAGGGATATGATCATCACACCCCGGCCCGGCAGCGCCAAGGGCGGCCCGCTGTACAATTTCACGCTCAACCGGTCCCGCTCCAGGCCGGCTATCTGCTCCGGATTGTCCATGAAGTAAAGCAGGGAGGAAGGTTCACCGGACAGCTCCCTCGCCACCCCCAGGGATACCTGAATGGCAAAGGGCTGTGGCCCTGTGGCAGGATTATTGTAATAAGCTTTAATCAGATTGCTGCAATATTTGCCACCCAGCAGCTCAAAGATGGTGGCGCTCCCATCAGCGGCGGAGATCACCAGGTCTGCGCGATGTTCGGAACCGTCGGACAGGCGCACTCCCACCGCCCGGCCGCCTTTCACAAGGATCCGTTCCACGGGGCTACGATAGCGCACCTCGCCGCCCAAGCCCAGGTAGCGCTTCTCGATCGCCCGGGCAAAGGTGAGCGAGTCAACGCGGGGCGTACCCAGCATGCGGTTGTGGCAGCCTGCCAGAAAAGCCATATGCACACCCATGGGGACCTCAGCCATGCCGTACTGGATATAGCCGAAAACACGGCGCAGGAATGCGTTTTTGAAACGGGCCGCAAAATCCGCGGTGCTTATCTTCATCCAGCGGGGCAACACCGCCAGATCGCGGGCAATCTTGATTATTTCGAAGGGTCGGTACAGGGGCAGCGCCAGCAGCTCAAAATTGGATAAGCGGCGGACCCCGGCGGTAAATTGATCGATCAGCCGCCCATCCTCCGGCGCAATCTCCCTCATATGCCCGCCCAGCCTCTCCATATCGGTGTAGACGTTGAACTGCTGCCTCGACAGATCTTCACAGCGCACAAAGATCTCATGAAAATCCATCTCCAGATCTGCTGCTCCCAACTCTTCCCAGATAGCGCGGTAGCGGGAGGCCGGGCCGGCACCAGCCAGATGGTGGATACATCCATCAAAGGTGTAGCCCTTCCTGGACCAGGCTGTGCAAAGCCCTCCCGGCCGCTCATGCATCTCGAATATACAGGTGTTGCCGCCGTTCAGCTGAGCGTAGCATCCTGTTGACAGACCAGCAATCCCCGCACCAATGATAATCGCTGTCTTTTTTGGCACCCGCTTCACCCCTTGCTATTATTTTTTACCTTCAACACAGCGCAGCCTTTTCCTGCAATCGCAACCTCATCTCGATTGCTCCGCGGTTTCGAGACCGGTTGGGCTTGATCGCTTTTTTGACGATCAACAACTGAAGGCAAGGGCTTGCGCAATATTAAGATATAATAAGGTCAGTTCAAGGAAAATTCATTCCGGAGGTGGATCATGTTGGATTGGGTCTATTACCTGCTTGCTGCCGGAGGATTGATTCTGGCGGTGGTGCTTTTGAGCCGGGCGGCAGCCTTTCGTTCCCGGCGCTACACGGTCCGGCCGGAGCAAGGCATCGCGATCGACCGCCTGCGGGCCGCGGAAAGGCTTTCCGGGGCCATCCGGATCCCCACCATCACCGCACCCGAGCCGGAGGGAGCGGAGCGGGCTCCTTTCGAGCAGTTTATTGCCTACCTGGAGCAGGCCTACCCGCGGGTACATGAGCTTGTGGAGCGGGAGATCGTCAACCGTTACAGCCTGCTTTACCGCTGGAAGGGGCGTGATGAGAGCCTGAAGCCGGCTTTGCTGATGGCCCATATCGACGTGGTCCCGGTGGAGGAGGGCACGGAGCAGGATTGGCTCCATCCGCCCTTCAGCGGGGCGGTGGCCGATGGGTTTGTCTGGGGCCGGGGGACCATGGATATCAAGAACCAGATCATCTTGATCCTGGAGGCGGTCGAAGATCTGCTCGCGGCGGGATTCACCCCCGCCCGCGACTTCTACCTTGCTTTCGGCCATGATGAGGAGGTGCGCGGGAAAGAGGGCGCCTTCAAGATCGCGGCGCTGCTCCAATCACGTGGAATCACCTTCGAGTACATCCTCGATGAGGGCGGCGCGGTCACGGTGGGAGCGATGCCCGGGGTGAAGCAGGCCCTCGCCATGGTCGGCATCGCCGAGAAAGGGTACGCCGATATCCGGATCACCGCCAGGGGCGAGGGGGGCCATTCATCGATGCCGCCGCGGCATACCGCTGCCGGGCTGATCGGACAGGCGGTGGTCGATCTGGAGAAACGGCAGCATCCGGCGCGGATCAGCCCGTTCCTGAAAGAGATGCTCGCCTATGTCGGCCCGGAGATGAACTTCGGGCTGCGCCTGATCCTGGCCAACCTGTGGCTTTTCGGGCCGCTGTTCAAGCTGATCTTCAAAGCTTCCCGGGCGGGCAATGCGCTACTGCGCACCACAACCGCGGTGACCATCCTCGAGGGAGGCAGCGAGCCCAATGTGCTCCCCCGGAAAGCAAGCGCGGTGATCAACTACCGCATCGCCCCGGGTGAAACCGTGGCCGGGATGCTCGAGCATCTCCGCAGGATCGTGGGACCGGAGATCGCCGTGGAGCCGCTGGTCACCACCGAACCTTCACGGATCTCGCCGGTGGAGGGCAACGGCTTCAAAACCATCGAGAGGGCCATCTACGCCATCTTTCCCGATGCGGTCACCGTACCATATATCGTCATGGGCGGCACCGATGCGATCCGCTACGAGCCGCTCTGCGAGCAGATCTACCGCTTCACCCCCATGCTTATCTCCGCGGAAGATCTTGACCGGATGCACGGGACGAATGAACGGCTTTCCCTGGACAATATCGAGAACGGCATCCGCTTCTATATCGAACTTCTCAAAAAATGACCGGGGGCAGTTCCTCCGGCTGCGGGAGCAGCGCTGTGGCGGGCAGCCCTCGATCGATCTACCGGTAAAATGGCTGCGGTGGGCAAGCAGGAACAGAAGAGCAGATCTTGAATCTATCCCTAACCGGTTGACAGACAAACAGGAGAGGTGGGGTTGATCTTGAGAGTTTTTGACCTGAACAGTTCCTTTTTATTCGTCGCTGCCGGAGTGATCGTTCTTTTTGTCATGGCCCAATCCGTTTTCTTCCTTTACCAGGCCTGGCGTCAGGCCAGAGCGTTGGGGATCTCCGCAGCTGTGCTGAAAAGGGTGACCGTGGCCAGCGCTGTCTTCACCGTGGCGCCAGCCATCGCCATTCTCATGGGGGTATTCGCCCTGTCCAAATTTCTGGGCTTGCCGCTACCCTGGTTGAGATTGAGCATCCTCGGTGCAGTAACCTACGAACTGCCCGCGGCAACGATCGCCGCCAATGTTCTCAATCTCCCCGTAGCGGAAGGGGTCACTGACCCCCGGGCCTACACGACCATCGCCTGGGTCATGACCCTGGGGATTCCATCGGGGCTGATCATGATCACCCTGTTTTTGAAGAAGATCCAGGGGGGCCTGCAGAACATGAAACGGCGGGATACCCGGTGGGGAGAGATCTTTATCGAGGCCCTTTTCCTGGGGATGATCGCCGCCTTCATGGGGATGGTCTTCGCCGATATCAGCAGCGGTATCCGGGGCTGGATCCCTGTTTTCGTGATGATCGTCTCGGCCCTGCTGATGCTTCTTTGCGGTTTTTTCGTCAAGGTGCTCAAGATCAAATGGATGGAGGATTATGCCCTGCCCATCAGCATGCTGGGCGCGATGGCCTGCTCCATTCCGATCACGAACTTGCTCGGTTAGGAGGGAAGACAATGAACCGACCTTACAGCGAAAGGATCCATCAGTGGGGCCGGCTCTGGTGCGCGCTGGCCCTGATCATATTCACCTTCTTTCCGGCTGCGGCCAGTATCTACTACCGGGCTTGGCCTGACGGCATTCTCCTGCTCAGGGGTCTGGCCGGGGTGGTCCCGATCTACTGGACCGTGGGGATCATCGAAGCGCTCACCTTCTCGCCGATGCTCGGCTCGGGCGGCTCCTACCTGGGATTTGTTACCGGAAACCTGAGCAACCTCAAGGTCCCCTGCGCCCTGAACGCCATGGAGATCGCCGGGGTCAAACCGGGCACGGAGAAGGGGGAACTGATCTCCACTGTGGCCATCGCCGTCTCCTCCTTCGTCACCACGGCGGTCATCTTCCTGGGAGTGCTGCTGCTGGCCCAACTGCAGCCGATCCTGGAATCGGAACTGCTGGCCCCGGCCTTTGCCAATATCCTGCCTTCCCTTTTCGGGGCCCTGGGGGTGGTCTTTATTACGAGGAACTGGAAGATCGCCGTTGCCCCCATTCTGTTCATGCTGGTTCTCTTCATTCTGGTACCATCCCTGGCCACTTCTGTCAGCGTCCTTGTCCCGGTGGGTGCGCTCATCGCCATAGCAGCGGCCAGGTTGCTCTACAGAAAAGGTTATCTGGATATCTGAAAAACCGTTGGAAGGAGAGGTGTATCACGATGCCCCGAAAATTTTCAGCAGTGCTGTTTCTGCTCGTGTTCTGCCTTCTCGCCGCCGTCTCCTGTAGTCCGGCCAAACTTCCCCCGCTGGAGGGTGAGCCCGCGGAGCTGGCCGACGAATTCATCAGCTGCCTGGACAGGGGCGATTTTGAAGATGCTGTCGATTTTTTTGATGTCAGGATGAAACGGGCCATGCCCGCCCAGACCCTGGAGCAGACCTGGAAAGATCTGGTGAAGGAGCACGGTTCGTACGAGGGTCAGACCGCTGTGAGCGAGGAGGTCATTGACGGCTATGATGTTGTCTTCGTCACCGCGGAGTTTGCCGCTGAAGAGATGATCATCCGGGTGGTCTTCGGTGAAGACCGGCGGGGAGCCGGCCTCTGGTTCGAACCGGTCCAGTAGAACAATGCTGCGGGGCGGGACGGTGAGGATCCCGGGATCTGCCGGAATCTCGCTCTCCTTCCCCGCCGTCGGATCCGGCTTGCCGTGCAGACAGCGGCAGCTC
>JAAZPS010000007.1 GCA_012797095.1 Bacillota bacterium
GCGCTACGATCTGCACGAATGGGCCCTGAAGCGTTACCGGCTGCAGCAGGCCGGGCCGGGCGACTGCCTCGAGTGCGGCGAATGCGAGGAAAAGTGTCCCTACAACCTGCCGATCCGCGAGCTGTTGAAAGCCTGCCGGCAGTGTTTTGAAGGTTAGCGCCTCGCCTCCCCGCCCGGAGTGTTCCGTTGACCAGCCGTTCGCTGCCGTCTCCCCGGCTGGTCTTGGAACCCGCCCGGAACCCGCCTCCCGCCCTTGTTCCCGCTGCCGGGCTGTGTTACAATTGGAGGCGATTATTCCCTGTTTTGCCAACAATCGTTCCCCCCGTACCAGGAGCAGCCGCCCGAAACGAACTCACTGATTCCACACCCCTGAACTGAATACCGCCGGCCCTGACCGGGCTCGCCATAGGGAAAGCGGGGCCGCGGCAAGCAGCTCGCTGCAGCGGTCCCGTTCAATATGAAAAAAGGTGGGAGAGAAGATGAAGATCATCGATCTGTCCATCGCCATCGAGAACGATCTGCCGAGCGATCCGCCGCTGCAGATCCCCAAGGTGCAGTACCTTGCGCATGCCGATACCGCCGAGATGATGACCGGGTACTTCAAGGGGCTCATCGAAGTGTCCGATCTTCCCGGGGGCAACGGCTGGGCCGTGGAGATGGCGATGCTCTCGACGCACTCGGGCACGCATCTGGATGCACCCTATCACTACTACCCGACCATGAACAACGGTGAACCAGCCTGGACCATCGACCAGGTTCCGCTGGAGTGGTGTATCGGCAGCGGGGTGAAGGTCGATCTGTCGGCCAAGCCCGACGGATACAGGATCACGGCCGACGATCTGGAGCAATATTTTGACAACGTCGGCTATAGTTTAAAACCTGGCGATATCGTCCTGTTGCAGTCCGGAGCAGCGCCGTACTGGGGGCGCGAGGAATATCTCCTCGCCGGGGCCGGCATGAGCGCAGCGGCGACGCACTGGCTCATCGACCGGGGTATCCGGGTCATGGGCACCGACGCCTGGAGCTGGGATCTGCCCCTGGCGCTGCAGGCGGAGCAGTTCGCCCGGAACGGCGACAGCTCGATCATCTGGGAGGCGCACCGCGTCGGCAGGGAGAAGGCCTACTGCCACCTGGAGAAGCTGACCAACCTGGACCGGCTTCCGGTGAGCGGCTTCCAGGTGATCTGTTTTCCGGTGAAGATCAAGGAAGCCAGTGCCGGCTGGTGCCGGGCGGTGGCGATCCTCGACCGGTAGCGCCGCTGACGCAATCACTGCACCTGCAGCAGCGTGGGGCAAACCCGCCTACGGCAAACTTAAACAAGGGGGAAGGAAGATGGATCCCAGGATCATCACCGTTGCGCCCACGGGCGCCTGGCCGACCAAGAAAGAGAATCCGAATGTACCGATAACACCGCAGGAGATAGCCGACGATGTCTTTGCCTGCCACCGGGCGGGCGCCGCCATCTGCCACCTGCATATGCGGGATGACTACGGCATCCCCACCATGAGTGCCGCTCGTTTCGAGGAGACCGTGCGGCTGATCAAGAGAAGCGGCATCGATATCATCATCAACCTCTCCACCTCCGGCGGGCTCGACGCCACCGACGAGAACCGCCAGAGCCATATCCGCACCATCCGGCCGGAGATGGCCTCGTACAATGCAGGCACCATGAACTGGATGCACCGCTTTGTCTTTCTCAATACGCCCGACTTCATGGAGGCGCTCGGCCGGACCATGCTCGAGTGTGCGATCAAGCCCGAGGTGGAGATCTTCGACGCCGGGATGGTCTACAATGCCGAACATTATCTCAAGCAGGGCGTGCTCAAAGCGCCCGTTCATTATCAGCTCGTTCTGGGAGCAGCCGGTGGGATGAAAGCGACCGTCGACAATCTGCTCTTTCTGAAAAACCTGCTTCCCGAAGAGGCTACCTGGTCGGCTTTCGGCATCGGCAGGGCCCATCTGCCGATCATGCTGGCCACGCTGGCCCTGGGGGGCCACCTGCGCGTGGGTATGGAAGACAATGTCTACTTTGCCGCCGGGGAGCTTGCCGAATCCAACGCCCAGTTTGTCACCCGTGCGGCCGCATTGATCGAGGGCGCCGGGATGAAGGTGGCGACCCCCGCAGAGGCCCGTGAGATCCTCGGCCTCGAGCGTATCTGCAACTTCGCGTAGCCGGCGGGTTCCCGGAACCACTCCCCGGAGTGCACCGCCGATCACCTGCCAGGCGCTCCTTCCCAAAAGTGCCTGAACTGCTGCTGCGGGCGGCTCATGAGCCGCCCCGGCAGGACTGGTGAGACCTAAGGTGGGGCCGGCTTCCCCCGGCCCGAAACCGTACCGCGATGAACCCGACCAGGACTGCAGCTTCACCCCTGCTCTAATATTCTGCATAACCGACCTGCATAAAGAAAATGCTAAAAGAGAGCACCTCTGGCCTTTTCCGCAGGGTCAAAACGCGTTAAAAGGAGGAGATGGCATCAAAGAGACCATCGTTTTGGAAAAGGGTAACAAGGAAGATATCGACCTGAGAATGGGTTTCAGGCACCTGCTGTCGCCGGGGAAGATCGGGAAGATGACCGTGCGCAACCGCATGGTGATGCCGCCCATGGGGACGAACTATGCCGCTGCCGACGGTTTTGTCACCGAAAGGCTGGTCCGTTACTACGAAGCGCGCGCCGAGGGGGGGACCGGGCTGATCATTGTCGAGGTGGCGGCAGTGGCCCCCGAAGGGAAGGCCATCTCGCACCAGGTCGGGATCTGGGCGGACAAGTTTGTCCCCGGCCTGCGCCACCTGGCCGACTCGATCAAGAAGCACGGCGCCCGGGCGGCCATTCAGCTGCACCATGCCGGCCGGCAGACCTCGGCGCAGACAACGGGCCTCCAGCCGGTGGCGCCCTCGGAGATCGCCTGCCCGGTCTGCCGTGATCTGCCCCGCCCCTTGAGCATCGAGGAAATCAGCGGGCTGGTCGACGCCTTCGCCCATGCCGCCCGCCGCGCCCGCGAGGCCGGTTTCGACGCCGTCGAGATTCACGGTACCCACGGCTACCTGATCAATCAGTTCCTCTCATCCTACAGCAACCACCGTGACGATGAGTACGGCGGTTCCCCCGAAGGGCGCCGCCGCTTCGCCCTGGAGATTTACGAGGCTGTCCGCCGGGCTGCGGGAGCGGACTACCCGGTGCTCTTCCGGATGAACGCCGATGAAGGGGTTGAGGGAGGGATCACGCCGGAAGAGGGGCGCGATTTTGCCGCCATCCTCGAGCAGACCGGAATTGACGCCCTGCATGTCTCCGGCGGGGTCTACGGGTCGCCCCTGGCGATCATCCCGACGATGTACGATCCGCCCCTGCCGCTAGCCGGTTATGCCGCAGCGATCAAGGGTGCGGTGAGCGTGCCGGTGATCGCCGTCGGCAAGATCCATGAACCGTGGATCGGGGAGAGGTTGATCGCTGAAGGCGAGGCCGATTTCATCGCTCTCGGGCGGGCCCTGATCACCGACTCACACTTTGCCAAGAAGGTCGAGCTGAACCAGATCAGCAATATCCGCCGCTGTATCGAATGCAACCAGCTCTGCGTTGATCCGCTGCTCTTCTTTGACGAAGCGGTCGGCTGTATCTACAATGCCCGGGCGGGGAAGGAAGCCGAATTTCCCTTTGTCAAGGCCCGCCGCAGCCGCCGGGTGGTCGTTGTCGGCGGTGGTCCGGCAGGGCTGGAGGCGGCCCGCGTTGCTGCCGAGCGCGGCCACCGGGTGATCCTTTTCGAACGGCGCCCCGAGTTGGGCGGCCAGGCCAATCTGGCCATGAGGACGCCGCACAAGGAGCGCTTCGGCGAGATCCTGCGCTACCTGATCTACCGCGTGGAGACGCTGGGAGTCGATATCCGTACCGACAGCGACGCCACCGGCGAGACGGTTCTGCGCGAAAAGCCCGATGCGGTGATCCTGGCCACAGGGGCGGTCCCGTCGATCCCGGCCCTGCCCGGTCTCGATCCGCAGACGGTGATCACCGCCTGGGATATCCTCGAAGAGAAGGTCGAGCCCGGCCCGTATGTGGCCATCATCGGCGGCGGGCTGGTCGGCTGCGAGACCGCCGCCTATCTGGCTGAACGCGATCACCGGGTGATCATTCTGGAGATGGAGGCAGAGCCGGCCCCGGAGCAGAGCCCCTCGCTGCGCGAAAAGCTGCTCCAGTGGCTCGGGCAGCACCCCTCCGTGGAGATCAGAACCGGTACCGCGGTCACCGCCATCGGGGAGCGCTCCCTGAAGATCCGCAGCAACGGTCGGGAGACAGCGCTGGAAGGCCTCGATACGATCGTTGTTGCAGCCGGTGCCCAGCCGTACAATCCCCTCGAGGGGATCCTCAAGCCGAAGCTGGGCGAGCTTTACGCTGTTGGTGACTGTGACCGCCCCCGCAAAGCCTCCGAGGCGATCCACGAAGCCTTCCACGTGGCCTACCGCCTCTAGCAGTACTGCTTTCGGAATTCCCCTTCAACCTGCCGCCGCCGGTGCTTTCACCGGCGGCGTGCTGATAAAGACCCCCCTCCCGTTGAGGAACCATCACAAACGCACCCTCCCCCGTGAGGAACCATCACAAACGCTCCCTCCCCCTTGAGGAACCACCACAAACACTCCCTCCCCCTTGAGGAACCACCACAAACACTCCCTCCCCCTTGAGGGGGGAGGGCTGGGGTGGGGGTGAAAGTAACACCCACCACCAGCCCATCTCTGTACTAACAATAAACTGCCAATCCGATAGCGGGGCGTACGGTTTTAGAACAACGATAGTCCCCCTCACCCTAACCCTCTCCCACGAGGGGAGAGGGGATTTTAGGTCTGAGGAACCACCACAAACACTCCCTCCCCCTTGAGGAACCACCACGTACACTCCCTCCCCCTTGAGGGGGGAGGGCTGGGGTGGGGGTGAAAGAAACACCCACCACCAGCCCATCTCTGTACTATCGATGAACTGCCAAGCCGGTAACGGGGCGTACGGTTTTAGAACAACGATAGTCCCCCTCACCCTAACCCTCTCCCACGAGGGGAGAGGGGATTTTGGAGATACCCTGACCCTCTCCCACGAGGGGAGAGGGGACTTTAATGATTTACTGTGTTGTACTTTCAAAGACTGAGAGCCCCCTCACCCTCCCCCTCTCCCCCGAGGCGAAAGGGGACTTTGAAGTACCCTGACCCTTTCCTAC
>JAAZPS010000378.1 GCA_012797095.1 Bacillota bacterium
CAAGGATCCCCTGCGCGTGGTCGTGGATAGCAGGGCGCGGCTGCCCATCGACGCCCGGATGATCAAGATGCCCTCGCGCGCGGCTACTCTGCTGGCGACCACGGCGGCGGCTCCACCGGAGAAGAGGCGGGCCCTGGAGGAGAAAGGGGTCGAGATCCTGTTGTTGCCGGAGCGTCAGGGGCGGGTCGACCTTGATGCCCTCATCGGCAAACTGGGGGAGCGGGGGGTCTGCCAGCTGCTGGTGGAGGGGGGCGGCACCCTGAACTACAGCCTCCTCGAGGCGGGTCTCATCGATAAGCTGATGCTCTTTATCGCGCCGCTCATTGTTGGCGGGCGGGAGAGTCCCACCTCTTTCGGGGGCAGCGGGGTGGCCGCACTCGAGCAGGCCTGGCACCTGGAGGATCTGGAGATCAAGCAGTACGACGGCGATCTGCTCATGATCGGCTATCCCCGGAGAGCCGGCAGCAGCGCCGCTGCTGCAGGGGCCGGGGAGGGCGGCGCCGCCCGGTCGGCGCCGCCGCAGTGAATCTATCGGCAAGAAGGAGGCGGATTAAGAGATGTTCACCGGCCTGGTAGAGGAGATCGGCCGCCTGCAGGCCCGGAATAGCTATCGCGGCGGGGCAAGACTGGTTATCACCGCCGGGGAGCTGCTCCAGGGGAGCGCCGTGGGCGACAGCATTGCCGTGAACGGAGTCTGTCTGACGGTGACGGAGCTGTCCGCCGGATCTTTCAGCGCGGTGGTGATGCCCGAGACCCTGCGCAAAAGCAATCTGGGGGCCCTCTCCCCCGGAGAAGAGCTCAATCTGGAGCGGGCCCTTCCCCTGGGCGGTCGCCTCGGTGGGCACCTGGTCAGCGGACATATCGACGGCACCGGCACCCTGATCCGGCGCTATCTCGAGGGTAACGCCGTGATCATGCACTTCCGGATGCCGGCGGAGCTGGAGCGCTACCTCATTCCAAAGGGCTCCATCGCGGTCGACGGAGTCAGCCTGACCGTTGCCGCGCTCACCCCGGAGGGCTTCAGCGTTTCAGTGATTCCGCACAGCGCCGCCAGGACCACTCTGGGCGCGCTCAAGATCGGCAGCACTGTCAACCTGGAGATGGATTTTATTGGAAAATATGTGGAGAAGCTGCTGGGGCCGTACCTCGAACGGAGCCGGGAGAGCGGCCAAACACTGACCGCTGCATTTCTGGAAGAGAACGGTTTTATTTGAAGCGACAGGAGGAATAGAAGATGCCTTTTAACACAATCGAAGAAGCTCTGACCGATCTACAGGCGGGACGGATGATTGTTGTAGTCGATGATGAAGATCGGGAAAATGAAGGCGATCTGATCATGGCCGCCTCCAAGGTCACCCCGGAATCGATCAATTTCATGGTGCGCCATGGCCGCGGTCTGGTCTGCGCGCCCCTGCTTGCCGAAAGGCTGGGGCAGCTCGATCTGCCCCAGATGGTTGTCCACAATACCGATACCTACCAGACCGCCTTCACCGTCTCAGTAGACGCCTCCTCGGTGACCACCGGGATCTCCGCGTTCGAGCGGGCCGAGACCATCCGCACCCTCGTCAATCCCGAAGCCCGGCCCGCCGATCTGCGCCGTCCGGGCCATATCTTTCCCCTGCAGGCCCGCGACGGCGGGGTGCTCCGCCGGGCCGGCCATACCGAAGCGGCGGTAGATCTGGCCAAGCTGGCCGGACTGCCCCCGGCAG
>JAAZPS010000379.1 GCA_012797095.1 Bacillota bacterium
AGATCGGGGGAGATATAAAAGAAGGCTTTTTTGTTTTCCGCCTCGAAGCGGGTGAAGACCTTGCTCATCTGCTCTCTCCTAGAGATTAACCGGTATTTTTACCGCAGCCGCTCCCATCTCCAGGGCCGCATGATTGTGCTCCCTCATACGGGGATCCCGGCTGAAGCGGTGGTTCAATTTTTCCTCCAGCGCTTCCTTGACCTGTTCCAGGGTCACCGCACCGGTAATGGAGACGATCGCCCCTAAGATGATCATATTAAAGACGCGCGGGTGCAGCTGCTGCCTTGCCAGGTCTGACGCAGCCACGGCGATGACCCGGCGGGAACTCGTTTCCGCCGTACTCTGCCGCTCCCGGTAGCCCATTCTTTCGGCAAAAGCTTCCGGAGCGATGGTCTCGTAGGACTGTAGCCCGACCACCTGATCGGATATCTCCGGAGCCTCGATCAAGGAGCAATCATACAGAAGCACCGTCTGCGGACCGAGATACTGTTCACTGCGTCGCAGGGAGCGGGGGCTCAGGGCCACGACCAGATCGGCCTGCCTGAATTTGGGGGCCCCGATGGTACCAGGAGAGAGCTGGACAAAAGCCAGAGAAACCCCGCCGCGCTGCTCGATCCCGAAATTGGGAATGTAAAGTGCGTTCAGGCCGGCCCGGAAGGCCGCCCGAGCCAGCGTCTCCGCCAGCGCCTGGACCCCCTGGCCACCCTCCCCCGAAGCGACTATCTTCCAGTGGCGCATCCTAGCTCTCCTCCCGCGCCGCCGCGGCAATCTCACCGGGACGGTAGTAGCGGCTCATCTTCTGCTCCAGAAATGCCCAGGTGTCGGCGGCACTGGTCCGCCAGTTGGTCGGGCAGGTAGAAAGAGCTTCAACAAAGGCAAAATGACCCTGCAACTGCTGCTCCAGCGCCCGCTTGATCATCTTTTTCAGCTGGGGAATGCGGGCCACCGTTCCCCGGGCCAGGTAGGCCTGCGGCTGAACAACCGCTGCCAGGGTCTCCGGTCCCTTGAACGGGCGCCCGGTCTCATCTTCACGGCCAAAAGGGGTTGTCTCCGTTTTCTGTCCCGGCAGGGTCGTCGGAGCCATCTGCCCTCCGGTCATGGCATAGACAGTATTGTTTACCAGAATTGCGGTGATAGGATCGCTGCGCAGGGCCGCGCTGAACAGGTGCTGCAGACCGATGGAGTAGCCGCCCCCGTCGCCCATATAGGCGACGGCGACCAGATCCGGGCTGGCCCTTTTCAGGCCCACGGCAACGGGAATGGTCCTGCCGTGGTGCGTCTGCATGCAGGGGAAGGTGAAGAAATCCCAGGCCAGCAGGGAGCAACCGATATCACAGGCAAAAACAAGCCGCTCCTCCAGCCCCAGTTCATCCACCGCCAGCCCCAGGGCTTTCAAAACCAGGCCGTGACCGCAACCCGGACAGAAGCGGTGCGGTTTACTTTCCCGGTTCCAGCAATGCGGCATCGACAGCTCGCTCATCCAAAACCGCCTCCTTGATCTCCTCTGCCGTGATCCCCACGCCGGGGCGGTAGTAGCTGCGGTAGTCCGGCAGCCCTTCCGCAGACGCGGCCAGGCGGACCAGATTCCCAAGCTGACCCTCTGCCGACTCAGCCACGAGCACGGACCCGCCGCTTTGCTGCAGCGCCTCCCTGAAGGCCTTCTCCGGAAAGGGTCGCAGGGTGATGGGGCGGAAAAAATTAACCCGCCGGCCGTCCCGGCGCAGCTCCTGGACCGCCTGCCGGGCGGCCCTCCCGACGACACCGTGCGCAACGACGAGCAGCTCCCCGCCCGTTTCCCCGAAAAATTCATGTTCAACCAGTTCGGGCACCGCCCGGGCATAATCAGCCAGGTGTCTTTCGAGCACCTCGCCAAGCTCTTCCTCCACGCTGAAGGAGTTGCGCAGGTGCAGCAGCGGCTCCTCTGTGTCCGTTCTTCGCGAACCGAAGATCGATTGTGCAGGGATGGGACCGATTCCCCGAAGTGCGGGATCGTACAGCTGCAGTGCCTCCCTCATCTTGGCCTGATAACCGTCTCCCAGGATAAAGGTCGGAAAACGATAACGCCAGGCACGGTGGAAGGCCTTGATCGTGTAGTCGTAAAGTTCCTGATGGCTGCTTGTCGAATAGACCAGACGGATCCCCTCGCCGTTGCCGCCAAAACAGGTCAAGGTCAACTCCTGCTGCGAATAGATCACCGTAGCCGTGGAAGGGCCGCCGCGCTGCTGTACCACCACCACCACCGGTAATCGCATCATCTCGGCCATGGAAAGGGGTTCCTGAAAAAGAACGGTGCCCGGCCCGGCTGTGGCTGAAAAGGCCGCCTTACCGCTGACGATCGCCCCGATGGTGGCAAACCCAGCAGCGAGCTCGTCTTCTGTCTGCAAAAAACCCCGCCCATATTGAGGAGCCAGCTTGCGCCAGAGATGCATGATCTCGTTCTGCGGGGTGATAGGGTAGCCGAACATATAGTGAGCACCGGCAGCCAGAGCAGCCCTAGCAACGGCCTCGTTGCCGGTCATGAATGCACGATACTCTCCTTCTACCGCCCTGGCCATGGTTCGAAACCGTCCTTTTCGAAAACCGCTGTTTCCTAGATTTTTTCCTTAACCGCAGATAAAATACATCGGACAGGGCGCC
>JAAZPS010000380.1 GCA_012797095.1 Bacillota bacterium
AGAAAATTGACCACGGCAGCTTCCATGGCCCCGGTGCCGGAAGATGTCAGAATAAAAAGACGACCTTCGGTCTGAAATATCTGTTTCAAAGATGCGGTCAGCTCTTCGATCAGCTCTTTAAAGCAGGGCCCCCGGTGGTTGAACATCCTCGTGGACATGGCCTGGGCCACCGCATGAGGGACCGGGGCCGGTCCGGGTATTAGCAGGTAGTTGTTGTTCATTTCATTAGCACACCTCTTTCGTTAGAATAATCCTTATTCGGGGGGGGCTGTCAGACGGGCCGATTGACGGGCAAAGCGTTCCTCCGCCAGCTCCAGCAACCGCCCAACCAATTCCCGGTAGCCGATTCCGCTGACCTCCCATAATTTAGGATACATGCTGATACTGGTAAATCCGGGCATGGTATTGATCTCGTTTACAAAGATTGTGCCGCTCTCCGGATCAACAAAAAAATCAACCCGGGCCAGTCCGCTGGCTTCAACGGCGGCAAAGGCCCGGCGGGCCAGCTCTTGCACTCTTTTTTCGAGAACCGATGGCAGCTCAGCCGGGTAGATCAGTTCCGAGCGCTCATCGAGATACTTGGCCCGGTAATCATAAAACTCGTTGCAGGCAATGATCTCGCCGGTCCGGGAGGACTGGGGATCCAGGTTCCCCAGAACGGCGCATTCGATCTCTTTCCCCGGCAGGGCTGCCTCGACGATCACCTTGTCATCGTAATGCAAGGCCTCTTCAACAGCCGGTTCCAGCTCTCCGGCCCGCTTAACCTTGCTGATACCGATGCTGGAGCCAAGATTGGCTGGCTTGACAAAACAGGGCAGCCCCGCCTCGGAGAAGATCCGCTCCGCCAGCCGATCCGGGCGTTCCTGCCACTGTCGGCGGTCAAAGTAAAGATACGGCCCTACCGGAAGATCGTCTTGCTGGAACAGGATCTTCATCACCACCTTATCCATCGCCGCCGCCGATGAGAGCACCCCCGAGCCGACATAGGGGAGCCCGGAAAGTTCGAAGAGCCCCTGCACGGTTCCATCCTCGCCGAAGGGGCCGTGAAGGACCGGAAAGATCAGATCCAGCGGTTGAAAATCCCAGGCGGCGGACGATCCTTCCCTCTCCACCAGCAGGCCCGGGCGCCGCGGATCGGTCAGCATCACCGCCCTGGGGACCCCCCGCAGATCGCCCTGCTCCCGGAGCAGGCTCCAGACGCGCTCACCGGTCAGCCAGATCCCCTCCCGGCTGATCCCCACGGGGATGACCTGGTAGCGCTCCCGGTCGATGTTTTCCATGATCGCCTGGGCTGATTTCAAGGAAACAACGTGTTCCCCGGAGCGGCCGCCAAAAATAACGGCAACTTTTTTTCGTTTCAATGGTGGTCCCCCTTCGCTCTCGTGAGGTCGGCAGAAAGAAGAAAATATTATTTTTCATTATATCACTAAACTTAACTACCACCTGCTAAAGCAGGTGGGTTACAAAATAAATTTTGGCGAGTAAACTCGCTGTTTAGGCTTAATGCCCACTGGAAGACCACATGCTAAACGCATGCTAAAGCCTACGACTGAAACTCATTGCTCTAT
>JAAZPS010000381.1 GCA_012797095.1 Bacillota bacterium
CGCACCACAACAACCTGCTCCGCTTCCAGGTCCCGCGGCCCCAGCTCCAGGCGCAGCGGCACCCCCTTCATCTCCCACTCGTTGAACTTCCAGCCCGGCGAATAACCCTCGCGGTCATCCAGATGCAGCCGGATCCCGGCCTGCTTCAGCTCACCTGCCAGGCGCCGGGCCGCGGCCAGCACCTCATCCTTGGCCTTCTTCGTCAGGATCGGCACGATCACCGCCTGGATCGGAGCGATCCGCGGCGGCAGAACCAGACCGCGGTCATCGCCGTGAACCATGATCAGCGCCCCGATCAGCCGCGTGGTCACCCCCCAGGAGGTCTGCCAGACATGCTTCAACTGATCGTCCTGATCGAGAAAGGTGATCTCGAAAACCCTGGCAAAATGCTGCCCCAGATTGTGCGAGGTCCCGGCCTGCAGCGCCCTGCCATCGCGCATCAGCGCTTCAACAGTATAGGTGCGCAGAGCACCGGCAAACTTCTCCCGCTCCGTCTTGCGGCCGGTGATCACCGGAATGGCCATCTCTTGTTCCAGGAACTCCCGGTAGAGGCCCAGGATCTTCAGGGTCTCCTCCTCGGCCTCCTCCTCAGTGCGGTGGCAGGTATGTCCCTCCTGCCACAGAAATTCGGAGGTACGCAAAAAGGGCCGGGTCACTTTTTCCCAGCGGACCACATTGCACCACTGGTTGATCAGCAGGGGCAGATCGCGCCACGATTGGATCCAGCGCGAGTAGAAGTCGCAGATGATCGCTTCAGAGGTTGGCCGCACCACCAGCGGCTCGCTGAGCTGCTCACCGCCACCCTTTGTTACCAGGGCCACCTCCGGAGCAAAGCCCTCCACATGGGCCGCCTCCTTCTCCAGCAGCTGCTGCGGAATGAAGAGGGGAAAATAGGCATTCTGGTGCCCCGTCTCCTTGATCCGCCTGTCCAAAAGCTCCTGAATCTTCTCCCAGATGGCGTACCCGTAAGGGCGTATCGCCATGCAGCCCCTCACCGGTGCATAATCCATCAGCTCGGTCTTCAAAACCACATCGATATACCATTGCGAATAATCTTCCGCCTGCGGGGTGATCTCCTTGACAAATTCCTTCCCTTTATCCCCTCCGGCGGGAACCCGGCCACCCTGCTGCCCCATCGAATTCATCCTTTCCTCAAGAATCTACTGCCTCATTTTAGCATAGATCGATTTCCCCCGCCAACAGAAGCCCGGAGCCGTGCTATAATTGGAGCGTCGGAGGCGATACCTTGTATTTCAGATACGGCGAAAAAGAGATCTTGCATCTAAAAAACAGAGACAACGTCCTCGGCCAGGCCATCGACCGGATCGGCCCGATCCATCGGCCCACCGAAAAGGACCTTTTTTCCTCCATCATCCGCCAGATCATCGGACAGCAGATCTCGACCCGCGCCCAGAGAACCGTCTGGAAAAGGCTCTGCGCAAAGGCCGGCTCAGTCGATGCGGTGACGATCTGTTCGCTCGAATTGGAAACACTGCAGGCTTTGGGCATGACTTTCCGGAAAGCAGGCTATATCAAGGATTTTGCCGAAACAGTGGCCGCCGGAGACTTTGCCCTCCAGCCGCTTCATGATCTCCCCGATACGGAAGTGATCGCAAGGCTTTCATCGCTCCGGGGAGTGGGCCGCTGGACCGCGGAGATGGTCCTGATCTTCTGCCTGCAGCGGCCCGATATCGTCAGCTTCGGCGATCTGGGCATTCACCGCGGCATGCGGCTGCTCTACCGTCACAGGGATATCGACAGAAAAAGATTCGCCCGATACGCCCGGCGTTACTCTCCCCACGGGACGGTGGCCAGCCTCTACCTCTGGGCCATCGCCGGCGGCGCCATCCCGGAGATGCACGACCGCGGCCCCCTCCGCCGCACCAGATAACCTGCGCAAACCCTGCATCCTCCTGCCGGCGGTCCCCGCGGCGGTCATTATCGCTGTCGATCATGCCGCCGCCCGGAGGCGGTGCCGCCTATCTCCTCTATATTGCCGCA
>JAAZPS010000059.1 GCA_012797095.1 Bacillota bacterium
AAAGCCGAAGGACCTCGTCCCGCGAAGCCGAAGGACCCCGTCCCACGCATCTGAAAGCCCCTGCCCACGCAGCCCCGGGGTCAGGCTTGAATTGTTGAATTGTTCGGGCCAATCTGTTCAGCTGCCAGATAAAAGACTGACTATTCGGTTGACTTCGGGAATGTGTCTCTTTTTTCTGCAAGTAAATTATTCAAGCCTGACCCCAGTAGACTGATAATTCGGTTGGCTTCGGGGATGTGTCTCTTTTTTCTGCAAGTAAATTATTCAAGCCTGACCCCGGTAGACCATTCAAGCCTGACCACGGTAGACCCCTTTATTCAGGCATGATTCCGGGGGCGGGGTCGGGGGGGTGGTCGACGAGGATGGTGTCGATACCGATCTTGACGATCTTTTCCCAGGGGATGACCTGCTCCCGGGCCCGGGCAAGCTTTCCCCAGATCCGGCCGGAGAGAGGCACGATGATCGCCTTGACCCTGCCTTTTTCGAGATCCAGTTCCAGATCGCGGATCGTCCCCAGCCTGCGGCCGTCATTAACATTGATCACTTCGCGTTCCCGCAATTCGCTGATCCTGATCAAAGCGCTCCTCCTCCAGTTGCTCTTGGTGATCTTATTATAAGCGCAGATCCCCGCAGAGGCAATTCAAATCGATCATCTGGCAGCCCTTTTCGCTGAAACCGCCGATCGGCGGCAGGGAATGTCTGCTAACGTCCTGGCGATTTTCGGTTGGGGGGACGGCCGGAGAGAGGCTCCCCGGCCGTCCTAGAGGACATGTTTGCGCAGCTGTTTCAGGGCTGCTTTTTCGAGGCGCGATACCTGGGCCTGGGAGATGCCGATCTCGTCGGCCACCTCCATCTGGGTTTTTCCGCGATAAAAACGCATATTCAGGATCATCTTCTCCCGCTCGTTCAGCCTGGTCATGGCCTCCTTGATCGCGAGGATCTCGAGCCAGCGCTGGTCATTGTTCTTCTCGTCGCAGATCTGGTCCATGACAAAGATGGGATCGCCCCCGTCGTGGTAGATCGGTTCAAACAGGGAGACCGGCTCCTGGATCGCATCGAGGGCGTTGACGATCTCCTCCGATCTGAGGTTGAGCTCGGTAGCGATCTCGCTGACGGAGGGTTCGCGGGAGAGCCTGTTGGCGAGCACATCCCTGATCTGGAGCACACGGTAGGCGATATCGCGCAGGGAGCGGCTCACCCTGATGGGGTTGTTGTCCCGGAGATAACGGCGGATCTCCCCGATGATCATCGGGACAGCATAGGTCGAGAACTTGACATTCTGGCCCAGATCGAAGTTGTCGATCGCTTTGATCAGGCCGATACAACCGACCTGGAAAAGGTCGTCGACATATTCACCCCGGTTGTTGAAGCGCTGAATGACGCTGAGGACCAGGCGCAGGTTGCCGCTGATCAGCTTCTCCCTGGCCTCGCCGTCTCCTTGCTGCATCGCCCCAAAGAGCTGCCGCATGATCTTGTTCTTCAGTACAGGAAGCTTGGACGTATTCACGCCACAAATTTCCACTTTGTTCAATTTTTTCGCCCCTTGCAGCTGTTGAGAGATAACTAGAGTATCTCCCCGGGGGCCTATTTTATACCGCTGTCGGGGCTATTCCATCTTGCGGATCTCCCGCTGCAGCCGCTTGATGATCCGCTTTTCCAGACGGGAGATATACGATTGGGAAATGCCCAGGAGCCCGGCCACCTCTTTCTGGGTTTTTTCGATGCCGTTGACCAGGCCGAAGCGCAGCTCCATGATCCGCCGCTCCCGGCTGCTCAGCTTGTTCATCGCCAGGTAGAGCAGTTTGCGCTCCACCTCTTTCTCGATATTCTTCAGCACCAGGTCGCCTTCGGTGCCGAGGACATCCGAGAGCAGCAGCTCGTTGCCGTCCCAGTCAACATTGAGGGGCTCGTCAAAGGAGATCTCGCTGCGGATGCGGTTGTTGCGCCTTAAGAACATCAGGATCTCGTTCTCGATACATTTGGAGCCGTAGGTGGCCAGCTTGATATTCTTGTGCGGGTCAAAGGTGTTGACCGCCTTGATCAGCCCGATCGTCCCGATGGAGACCAGATCATCGATGCTGATTCCGGTATTTTCAAATTTCCTGGCGATATAGACGACCAGCCGCAGATTGCGCTCGATCAGCACGGTGCGAACATCGCGGTCGCCCTTTTTCAGACGCTCCAGGAGATAGCCTTCCTCCTCCAGGCTGAGCGGCGGAGGCAGCGCTTCGCTGCTGCTGACATAGTAGAGATAATCGAGATAATCGAGTCCCAGAAAACGTCTTATCCGGAGCAGGACCAGTTTCAGCTTCAACCCCGGCAATCTTCTTATTTTCAATCAATCCACCCCCTCTGTGCTCAGGGCTATCCGGCATGCAGCAGACCCGGCGGCAGCAGCGCCCGATATTCCGCCGCCGGCCCGAAACCGCGCCGGGAAAGGCCCAGAAAAACCCCGGAATTCATGGAAAGATCTCGCCCCCCCTCGCGCAGCACCACGCGGTCCGGTTTCAGACCGAGCAAGATCTCGCTGCCGCGACCCACACCGCGGCAGGGGATCAGGGTGAAACTCCGCGCCAGCTCCGGATCGGGGAGCTTTTCTAAGGCGCTCCACGGCTCGAGCCGATCATCGGCCAGATGGCGGTAGAGCGGCGGCGGCAGGATCCCTTCAAGACTGCGGAAGTCGACGATGATCACCGGCAGCCTGGAGAAAGGATCGCGCAGCCGGTTCCCCGTATCCACAAAGGCCGGCACCACCTGCGCTTTACCCTGCCAGAGTACCTCCAGCTCCGCCCCCCAGAGTTTCTGCCATCTCTTCTCCTCGAGAAGCGGCCGCAGCAGCTCCCCGAAGCGGTGAATCGCGGCGCAAAGGCCGATGAGGAGCAGAACCCCTCCGGAAGTGGCAAAGAAGAGCCGCAGCAGAGCTGCGTTCAGCAGGGCGGTCAAGGCTCCGGCGAGGGTAAAAGCAGCCATGAAGAAAGCGATCCAGGAGCCGATCAGCTCCGGCAGCCGCAGCGGCCAGAAAGCGGTCAGGATCATGATCAGCGGCGCCGCCAGGATCACGGCTACGACCAGCCCTCCGGACTGCGGCAGGGGGAGCAGCAGGACCGCCGGTGCGCCAAGCACCGCCCCGGCCAGCAGCCGCCGCCGGCTCGCCTGACGATGAAAGAGCCTTGCCGTTAACTGCAGCAGGGAGTAATGCACCGCTGTGCTGATGAGCAGAAGAAGGTCAAGATACATTTTTCACCCCTTCAGGGGGCTTGTTTTAAATCTATATGAGCCGCCTCTTCCGGATATGACTGATTATAGATCGGCGGTGCCGTAAAAGTCTGTCACAGTTTGGCGCCACTCCGGTAAAAAAATATGACAAAAAAAATCCCCGCTACCGCGGGGATCTGCTCTTTGGATTTGTTCCTTGATCAGCTGTTCAGCTGTCGGCGCCCTTGTCCTTGTGGTCCTGAAATCGCGACCATGCCGGCCGGTCGAGCTCACCGCTGCGGGCGTAATCGCGGTAGTCCACCTCCGGAAGCACCTGCTGCTGCGGCCGCCGCAGCCCCTTGAACCCGGTGGCGATGACGGTTACCTTGACCCGATCCTCCAGATCCTGGTCGATGGTCGCCCCGAAGATGATCACCGCTTCGGGGTCGATCGCCTCGCCGGCGATATCGGCGGCCTCCTGAACCTCGAAAAGGCTCAGATCCGGCCCGCCGGTCACATTGATCAGCAGCCCGGTGGCCCCGTCGATGGAGGT
>JAAZPS010000060.1 GCA_012797095.1 Bacillota bacterium
GCCGAGGCACTGCCGGATGGCGGAATGCTCGCTATCCAGGGGCAGGAGCCGTTCCGGATGCAGCAGCCCTCTCCGGGCGAGCAGCTCGCCGCCGACCACGAGGGCCTCCTTGTTCGCCAGGGCGACAATCTTCTCCGCCTCCAGGGCCGCCAGCGTCGGATAGAAACCGCTAAAACCGACCAGGGCGACGACGACCAGATCGGCTGCAGGCCAGCGTGCCGCCAGAATCTGCCCTTCAGGACCGCACTCGACCCGACAGCCGCAGCCGTGAAGATCTTGCTCCAGCTGACGGGCGGCCTGCCCGTCGCTCAGAACGGCCAGCTCCGGCTTGAACCGGCGGATCTGGCTTTCCAGAAGCTCGTGGTTGCTTCCCGCCGTCAGCGCCACCACCCGGTAGCCGCGTCCCAGATTCTCGATCACCTCGAGGGTCTGCCGCCCGATGGAGCCGGTCGACCCGAGCAGAGCAATTCTTTTCGTCATCATTTTCCCTTCCCCGAAGCACGCTGTTTTTACCCCTGTATCAGCAGCTGCGCATAATAGTAGATCAGGGGAGCGGCAAAAAGCAGGCTGTCAAATCGATCGAGGACGCCCCCGTGCCCGGGGATCAGATTGCCCGTATCCTTGACCGCAAATTTTCGTTTCATCGCCGACTCCACCAGATCTCCCAGCTGGCCGAAGACGGTGATAACAAGTCCCAGAAGAAGGCCCTCCACCGGGGAGAGCCCGATGGAATCGGCCAGAAAGGTGGCGGCCAGGTAAAAGAGCAGGGTCGTCCCGATGATTCCGGCCAGGGAACCCTCTACCGATTTACGGGGGCTGATCGACGGTGCCAACCGTCGCCGGCCCCATTTCATCCCGATAAAATAGGCCAGGGTATCATTCAACCAGATCCCGATAAAGAGCAGGTAAGTAAAGAGCATCCCTTCCGGCAGCCGGCGCAGCAGGATCAGATAGCCGCACAATCCGCCAAGATAGATTATGCCCCAGAAGATCAGCGCTGATTCCGTGAAGTCTGTCTTTTCAAAAAAGATCAGGACCAGCAGCGATAAGATGATCACGATCGTGATCAGCGCCGGGTAGATCAGCTCCTGCTGCAGCAGCGGCGCCAGATAGACCATGGCGAGAAAGATGCTCACCCCGGCGAACCCGAGAAAGGCCGGCAGATGGTACCCTCTGCTTCCGAGCATGGCGGTATACTCGTACATCCCCAGATTGGCCACCAGAAGGACAAAGAGGGCGTAGTACGGATCCCCCAGGTAGATCATCCCCAGGATCAGGGGGATACCGACAATTGCTGAAATGATCCGCAAATGAAGCAAGAACGCTCACCTCAATTTTTTGAAGATCCGGCCGTACCGGCGCTCCCGCTGTTGAAAGTCGCTGATCGCCCGAAGCAGATGCTCCCGGTTGAAATCGGGCCAGTAGACCGGGGTGAACCAGAGTTCGCTGTAAGCAGCCTGCCAGAGAAGAAAATTGCTGATCCGGTACTCGCCGCCGGTGCGGATAAGCAGGTCCGGATCGGGCAGGGCGGCGGTATAGAGGTATGCGCTGAAGGCCGCCTCATCGATGGACGAAGCGGTCCGGTCCGCGGGAAGATCCTCGATCAGGGCCTTGACTGCCCTGATGATCTCTGCCCGGGCGCCGTAATTCAACGCAAAATTCAGCGACATCCCGCTGTTATTCTCCGTGGCGGCGAGCCCCTCATCGATGACCTCCCTGACCTGCTGCGGCAGACCCTCGGGATCGCCGAGCAGCCTGATCTTGACATTGTTTTTGACCAGATCCGGCAGCTCCGACTGCAGGTACTGCTCCGGCAGGCTCATCAGGAAATTGATCTCCTCGGCGGGGCGGCGCCAGTTTTCCGTGGAGAA
>JAAZPS010000061.1 GCA_012797095.1 Bacillota bacterium
GAGCATACAGCAGTACTCCGGGTTGACGGGCTATCGACATATTTCCCAACCCCCGCCGGGGTTATTCGGGCCGTCGACGGGCTCAGCTTTACCCTGCAGCGAAACCGCTGTCTCGCCCTGATCGGCGAGAGCGGTGCTGGCAAAAGTGTGACCGCTCTATCGCTGCTGCGGCTGGTGCCGCCGCCGGGAAGGATCACCGGCGGAAAAGTGCTTCTGGGCGGCTGCGATCTGCTGACCCTGCCCCGCTCGAAGATGCGCCAGATCAGAGGGGAGGAGATTGCCCTGATCTTTCAGGATCCGTTGGCCTCGTTCAACCCTGTTTTTACCATCGGAAGGCAGATCACCGAGACGATCCTCGCTCACAGCAAGCTTTCCCCGGCACAGGCGCGAGAAAAGGCGGCAGCGCAGCTGTCCGGTGTCGGTCTGCCCGCAGGAAGGGTTTATCACAGTTATCCCTTTCAGCTCAGCGGGGGGATGCGTCAGCGTGCCATGATCGCCCTGGCCCTGAGCCTGCATCCGCAGGTGCTTATCGCCGATGAGCCGACCAGCTTTCTCGATGTCACCCTGCAGCGGCAGATCTTGAGCGAACTGAAACGGCAGCTCGACGAATGCTGCTTCTCCTTGCTGCTGATCACCCACGATCTGGCGGCAGCGGCGGCGATTGCCGACAGCGTGGCAGTGCTCTACGCCGGGCGTATTGTGGAGTGCGGTCCTTTGGGTGAGCTTTACCGCGAACCGGGGCACCCCTATACCATGGCGCTGCTGCGTTCGCACCCTTCCTTCAAACGGGGACAGCGGCTGCAACCGGTACGGGGCTCTCCGCCGTCCCCGGTCAGGCCGCCTGCCGGCTGTGCTTTTTATCCGCGCTGCCCGCAGGCATTGCCCCGCTGCCGGTGGGAACGGCCCCTTCTTGCCGCTGCCGGGGACGGCCGCCTGGTGGCCTGCCACCGGATCGAACTCCCTAAAAATGGCACTACTGCCGCTTTGGAGAAATTATCATGATCATCCTGGAAGGCCGCGGTCTGGTCAGACATTACCGGCAGGGCAGCCGTTCGATTCGCGCTGTCGACGGGGTCGATCTTGCTGTCCGGGAGCACGAAGCGTTGGGGCTGGTCGGTGAAAGCGGTTCCGGAAAGAGCACTCTTTTGCGCCTGCTTCTGGGGCTCGAGCGCCCAGATTCCGGGGAACTTTATTTCCGGGGGAGAATTATGAACGGGCGAGACGGGAAGCAGCGGAATCAGTTTCGCCGCGAGGTGCAGGCGGTTTTCCAGGAGGCTGCCGCTTCACTGAATCCCCGCCTGACCGTCAAAAAGATCATCGCGGAGCCGCTGCAAAATTTGAAACCGGAATTCGATTCACGCCGGCGTCTCGAGGAAGTGAACAGGATTCTACTGGAGATGGGGATGCAACACGGTGACCGCAGGCGGTATCCCCACGAGTTCAGCGGCGGCCAGCAGCGGCGCATCGCCCTGGCCCGTGCTCTGGTCGCAGATCCGGTGCTGGTTCTCTGCGATGAGGCCACCTCCGGGCTGGATCTTTCGGTACAGGCCCGTCTGCTGAACCTGCTGCTCGATCTGAGGGAGAGCCGCCGGGCCGGGTTTCTCTTTGTCACCCACGATCTGGCGGCAGTGCGCTATCTTTGCACCCGCGTGGCGGTGATCTATGGCGGTCAGATTATCGAGGAGCTGCCCGCTGCAGGGCTACAAGAGCCGCTGCACCCCTACACGCAGGCCCTGCTGGCGGCAGAGCCCTCCCTTTTCGGTGCCGCGGCAGCGCCGCTGTTAACAGGTGAACCGCCCGATCCGGCTGCGTTTCCTCCCGGGTGCCGTTTTCACCCGCGCTGCCCGGTGATGATGGAGCGGTGTCGTGAAGAAAAGCCGCGTTTGACCGGGGTGGCACCGGGCTGGCGGGTGGCCTGTTTTCGGGTGAATGGAAGTTGCTCGACCGGAAAAGGGCAAGAATGAGCGATATTCTGTCAAAAGGAGGGGGCCTTGCCCGGGCCCTCCAATTTAAAAAGGGAGGTTATGACCGCATGAAACGTCAAAGAGCAGGTAGGTTGTTCTGTTTGATCCTGGCAGTGGGGTTGTTACTTCTGTTCATGGCGGCTGGATGTGGGGAAATAATCGTTGATCCGGAGGAATCCGAGCTGACGCTCGGGTTGGGGCGCGACCTTTTTTACGGTCCCGAGGATCGCACCTTCCTGCACGGCAGCACCAATGTCTGGGAGAGCCTCACCTACCTGGATGAAAAACTTGCTGCTAAACCGTGGCTGGCTGAAAGTTTCACCGCCTCACCTGATGGTAAGGTCTGGACTTTCAAGCTGCGGGAAGGGGTTACCTTTCATGACGGCAGCGCCCTCGATGCAGAAACAGTCAAGAAAAACCTTTTGCGTCTGAGCAGGCACCCGGCCACGGCGCAGCCCTATCAGGATCTGGTCGAGGTCAGGGTGGCCGGGCCGTTTACCGTGGAGGTGGAACTGGCGGAGCCAAGCCCTGCTTTCCCGGAGATGATCAGCTACTTTAACAGTGCCATCTTCAGCTCCCGCGTCTTTGAAGAGGACGGGACCAGGCTGGAAGCGCCCATCGGCACCGGCCCCTATATCTTCGACGGGCGGGGTGAAGATCTGATCATCCTGAAAGCCTTTGCCGATTATCGGTTCGGTGCGCCGGAGATCGAAACGGTGATCTTTCGTTACATTCCCGATGAGAATACCCGTGTTGCCGCGCTGCGCTCTGGTGAGGTCGATGTTCTGGCGGATGTTGGGGTGATTCTACCCGAGCAGATCCCGCTGCTCAAATCGGATCCCGAGATCAACCTTTTCACCGGTGATATTTTAACCTCGCTCTACCTGATCTTTCAAACGGAAAAGGCACCTTTTGACAGGGCAGAGCTGCGGCGGGCTGTCTCTCTAATGATCGATCGGGAGGAACTGGTCGAGAAGTTGCTTGACGGTTATGGTAAAGCGGCTGCGGGGCTGCTCTCTCCCCTGGCGGAGCAGTGGAACAATCCCTCCGCGGCGCCCATATTTGATCGCGCTGCCGCGCAGGAGCTGATCGAGAAAAATCTGCCTGGAGAAGAGAAGGAGATAGAAATACTTGTCTGCGCCAACTGGGCCCGGCGCTGGCCGGTGCTTTCCATAGCGCAGTATCTGCAGACCGAGCTGGGCAAAATGGGCTTTACGGTCAGCCTGAAGAGCCTGGAAATGGGAGCCTACAACGATGCAGCCAAAAACGGCCAGTATCATATCAGTCTGACGCCCTGGACAGGCAGCGAACCGGATGATCTCTTCAGCGAATGGTTCCACTCGGAGGGGGGCTTTAACCGCAGCCGGGGAATAAGGTTCAGCAACCCACAAGTGGACGAGCTGATCGAGAAGGCTTCGGTTGAGCTGGATCGGCAGCAGCGCAGCGATCTCTATGCCGAGCTGCAAACTCTGGCGGCTGAAGAGGCGCCGCTGGTGCCGCTCTATCACGATGTTGCGGTTTATGCCACCAGAAAAAATGTGGATAAACTGACCCTTGATTTTGAATTCCGGCCGGATCTTCATGGGGCCCGGCTGCGTTAGAATCGGATCACGATCCGTGGAGAAGGTGAAACTGGATTTGCCGTTTAATTTGCTGCCGGCAGAGCTGGCGCCGCCGCTGAACACACGATTCCTGGAACGGGATTTTCAGGGCTGCGAAGCGATCCTGCTGCTGCATCTGGCCCTGGAATGCGGTCTCTTTGAGTTGATCGGTGGGGCGGCGCTTACAGCCGGTGAGGCGGCTGCAGCCCTGGGCGGAGATCTCAAAAAGATAGCCGCTCTGCTGGATGCCCTTGCCGCCCTGACCTATCTGGAGAAGGCGGGGGAGAGCTACCGGCTCTCTCCCGCTGCTGCTCTCTTCCTGCGCCGCCGTTCAAAGCACCATATCGGTGAGCTGCTGCAGGCCCGTTTCTCCCGGCTGCAGCAGCTGCAGGAGGCCGGCCGCAAGCTTCTGGAACCCGCCGCCCATGGTGAACAGGGCCAGCGGGATGATGGCGCGATCCTTCGCTTCACCCGCCATATGGCCCAAAGCGCAGTCAGCAGCGGCAGCATCGGTTCTGCTGCCCGGCAGATCGCTCGCGATCCGGCATTCAAACAGGCGCGGCGGATGCTGGATCTGGGATGCAGCCACGGTCTTTACGCCGCGGCCCTCTGCCTGCTTAACCGGGAACTTCGGGCAGTTCTTTATGACCGGCCCGCGGTGCTGCCGCTGACGCGGCGCTGCGTCGGTCGCTGCGGGCTGGGCGGGCGGATCGAGTACCGGGGCGGCGATTTCAACAGCGATCCCCTCGGCAAAGGGTATGATCTGGTCTTTGCTTCCAACATACTCTACCGCACCCCGGAGCAGATCCTGCCGCTGCTGAAAAAAGTCTACCGGTCGCTTTTGCCGGGCGGTCTGCTCTACCTGCAGCACCGCTACCTTGATCGCGGAAGAATCTCCCCGGTCCCGGCCGTTCTCTACCACAGCACCCGGGCCCTGCGGATGCCCTCGTTCTACGTGGCCACCTTGCCCGAAGCGGTGGCCGGGCTGCAGCGGGCCGGCTTTACCGTGACCGCCTTGCACCGCTCCCGCCGTACCGGGAACACCCTTCTCCGCGCCCGAACCTGACCGGCCGTGGGATCGGCGCAAAGATGATCACCGGAGGAAGCCGTACGTGGGAGAGGCCGGAAGTCGGGGGCATTGGCCGGTCGCAGCGGTTAAATGCTGCGGACCGCCGAATTATCGGCTGAGTTTCCGGTCAGGAAAACGCTCATTATTTTGCTGCAAGCTGTTGCCAATCGGCTTGCTGGAGCTGCGTGTCAACTCATATAAAAATCTTACCCAACGAGAGTGGCTCACTCATATAAGAATCTTACCCTAGAAAGTTAAAAGCGGTTCTCTTTCTAGGGTAAGATCGACGCCACTCTTCTGTGGTCCACTGGCCAGCATGTCCTC
>JAAZPS010000062.1 GCA_012797095.1 Bacillota bacterium
CCGCCGCCAGAGCAGCAGCCTGCAGCGCCTCCTCCTTGCGGCCGAGCAGCGTCTCCAGCCTGCTCCGGAGAGCATTGGCCCTTTTGCCGGCTGCCGGCCTTTGCTCCGGATCCAGCTCCCCCATGAGGCGAAGCAGCGCCGTCAGAAGCCCTTTTTTGCCCAGGAAGCGCACCCGCAGCTCTTTCAACGCCTCCCTATCTTCTGCCTCCTCGATGATCCGGGTAGCGTTCTTCTCCAGATCGGCAATCTTCTCCAACATCGCCCTGACGCTCCTTTCTTCTGCCTAAAAAAAAGCTTTCGTCCCCTGGGACGAAAGCTTCCTTCCGCGGTACCACCCATCTTAGCCGCAACCCGGCTCCGCTCAGATCGATAACGGGAATCAGCCGTCGCCGCCTACAGGGCCGGAGCCGTTCAGCGGGAAGCTCGGGAGTGAAATTTCGGGCGGGCGGCGCCGGACAGGACTTGCAGTCGCGGTCCCATCTCCCTGGACGGTCCGTGGGTCCCCCCTACTGATCTCCTTCATCGCTCTGATATTCAGGTGCATTATAGCACACCACCATCCCAAAAACAATCACCCGCCAGGGCAAAAAAAGACCCGAGGGGCTCCCTCCGGTCACATTTTCAGTCCTTCCGCTCAGTCTCCCGCTGGCAGGGAGCGGGCACGGCGGGGCCGGGCTGAAGGTTCATCTCTTGAAAGCTCAAAGGGGCCTTGCTACTCCTCCGCAGCGGCCCACCGATCGAGCTTCTCCATGATCAGATCATGGGTCCGCAGCGAAACCTCGGGCAGACCGCCCAGCATCCCCCGAACCTGGCGGAAACCTTCCTCGATCGCTCCCTTGATCAGCTCCAATCTGGATCTGTCTCCGCCGCAGGCGGCGATGGCATAATTGACAATACGATCGCTGACCGCCCCCGCACCCAGGGGGCCGTCGTCAGCAACGAGAAAGGCCGCTTCTGCCCTGATAGCCCCATCGGAGCCGCCGGGTTCGGTCCCTTCACCCTGCAAGCGCCGGGTGTAATAATCCTGCTTCTTCAGAAGTTCGAGAGCCAGACGCCTCAGGGATTCGTAAACACCTTCCCCCTGTGCCTTGAGAGGGCCGACCACCTTTTTGCTGTAGGTAAGCGCACTTTTCTGTCCCCTGCTACCGGGCACAAACTGATCAACAGTCCCTTTGTTCTTCTTCGTCGGGGCTTTTTGCCTGTTCAGATCGAGATTCCTTTGCAATCCGCTCATCCGGTTAAACGAATCGATCTTCATGGGAGAGCCAACTCCTTTCGATCTCTATATCGGATAAAACAGCCGATCTTCAAGGGGGTATCCGAATCTTTTTCCTGATAATCAGAATGACCGGGCCGTCGTTGCCCGCTTCAACAGATTGTAGCCGGACCGGGTTCGCTGAAAGGGGGTTCAAGAGAAAAGGTCTTTGTAGGGTCAAGCGGTTGGCAGAAAAAGCGTTTCACCCTCTGCTGCCAAACGGTGAAACGGGGGCAGCGCCGCGACAGCGGAGCCCTTCTTTTTCACAGCGGGGTGCGCTGGCGGCGGGCCTCGTAGATGAGC
>JAAZPS010000063.1 GCA_012797095.1 Bacillota bacterium
CAAAAGTATATCTTGATCTGTTCTGGTAGATAAATATAACAGCGGGAGGTGTGTCATGGCGGAAAAGAAAAGGAAGAAAAAGCAGGGGCTGAACTACCGTTTCTGGAAGCGCGATCTGGCCATAGATCTGGGGACGACCAATACGCTGATCTATATGCCGAAAAAAGGGATCGTGCTGGAGGAACCGTCCGTGGTTGCCCTGCGCAACGGCACTGTCGCCGCAGCGGGGAAAAGCGCCTTTCGGATGCTTGGGCGCACCCCTCCGGGGATCACGGCAGTGAAGCCGCTCCGGGGAGGGGTGATTGCCGACTTTGAGATGACCCGGAAGATGCTTGATTATTTCATCGCCCGGGTGCTGCGGCGCTTCCCCTTTTTACGTTTGCGGATGGTGATAACAGTGCCCTATGGAACAACCCAGGTGGAGCGCCGCGCTGTGATTGCAGCAGGCAAACGCGCCGGGGTGAAAGGAACCTATCTTATCGAGGAGCCCATCGCGGCGGCCATCGGGGGCGGTTTGCCGGTCGCCGAGCCCCGCGGCAGCCTGATTGTCAATTACGGGGGAGGCGTCACCGAGATTGCGGTGATCTCGCTCGGCGGGATTGTTATCGGCAGCTCGCTTCCCCAGGGCGGTGAACTGATCGACGAAGCGATCCAGCGCCATCTGTACCGCCGTTACCGGATGCAGATCGGCTCATCAACCGCCGAGGCAGCGAAAAAAGAGGTCGCCTATGCGGTGGATCCGCCTGAAGGGCTCTCCTATAATTTCCGTGGGATCAATCTGTACAGCCGCAATCCCGATACCCTGGAGATCGGTGCTGCCGAGCTGCATGAGGTGATCACGCCGCAGCTGGCTTCCCTGAGCGGAGCGGTGCGCAATATATTCGAACGGATCCCTCCCCAGCTGGCGGCTGATGTGATGCAGGACGGGATAGTTCTGGTCGGTGGGGGCTCGCTGCTTCACAATTTTGACCTTTACCTGAGCCGTGAAACCAATCTGCCGGTCCGCCGGGTGGAGGATCCCTTCACCTGCATCGTGCGGGGGGCCAGCGAGGCCCTCGCTTATCTGAAAGATCTGGCCGCACCGGGAGATCGCTCCCAGCCGCTCTATTTATCCTGAGCCCGGCGGCTGGAGGAAAAGCCGCCGGGCACCGCTCCCGATCGGAACTCCCGGAAGATGCTTGCCGGTGATATAATAAGATCATCAGGAAAACGGGAGGACAGTCCATTGCGCCATGACGGTAGAGCAGCCGGCGAGCTGCGTCCGGTAGCGATCGAACGTTCCTATCTCAAATATCCCGAGGGGTCTGCGCTGATCGCCATGGGCGATACCATCGTCGTCTGTACAGCCACCCTGGAAGATAATGTTCCCATTTTTCGAAAAGGAGCAGGGGGCGGATGGGTTACCGCCGAATATGCCATGCTGCCCCGCTCAACGAAAACCCGCTCGCTGCGAGAATCAAAGGGGCGGATCAATGCGCGCAACCTCGAGATACAACGGCTTATCGGCCGTTCCCTCCGCGGGGTCGTTGATTTTCCGGCGATGGGGGAGCGCACCATCTGGCTGGACTGCGATGTGATCCAGGCTGACGGAGGCACCCGGACAGCGGCGGTGACCGGCTCTTTTGTTGCCCTGGCGGAAGCTTTTCTGATGATGAAGGAGCGGGGCTTGGTCGAGAAATTGCCCCTGAAAGGCTATCTGGCCGCGGTCAGCGTCGGGTTGGTCAACGGGGCCGCGCTTCTTGATCTTGACTATAAAGAGGATGCTGCCGCCTCGGTTGATCTGAATGTGGTGATGAACGGAGCGGGTGGAATGGTGGAGATCCAGGGCACCGCCGAGGAAGGCACTTTCAACCGAGAACAGCTTGATCTCCTTCTTGATCTGGCCGGAGCCGGGATAAAAGAGCTGATCCGGAAGCAGCAGGAGGCGCTCGGCGAGGAGGCGGTTCACCTGATCGAAAGCGCCTGCCGCTACGGCGAGTAGACGGCATGCAACGGTTGGTTGTGGCTACCCGCAATCCGAACAAGGTCCGCGAGATCAAGGCCCTTCTTGATGGGCTGCCCCTGGAAATATATTCCCTGGTTGAGCACCCTGATCTTCCACCGGTAGAGGAGGATCAGCCGACCTACGCCGGGAATGCCCTGAAGAAGGCTGCCGCGGTCCGGGCTGCAGCCGGTGCAGCCGGCGCCGTGATCATCGCCGATGATTCAGGCCTGGAGGTAAAGGCGCTAGAAGGGCTGCCCGGAATGCACTCGGCCCGTTTTGCCGGGCCCGGTGCCGGTGATCGAGCGAACAACCGCCTTCTTCTGGAAAGAATGAGCCCGCTCCCGCCGGAGAAGAGAGCAGCCGCCTTCAGGTGCGTTGTCGCGATCCTCTTTCCGGACGGCAAAAGCTGTCTCGTCGAGGAGAGCTGCCCCGGACGGATCGCCTTGGCTGCGCGGGGTGAATCCGGTTTTGGTTATGACCCGCTTTTTATCTATGAGCCTGCGGGCCTCACCTTTGCCGAGATGGGTGCAAAGGAAAAAAACAGGGTCAGCCACCGGGGAAAAGCCCTTCGCCGGGTCCGTTCCCTGATCGAACGGTGGCTGGGCCGCTGTTGAAAGATCCCGGGTATCTGGACAGTCTCTTTTTCCGCCGTC
>JAAZPS010000382.1 GCA_012797095.1 Bacillota bacterium
CCCTTCCAGGGCGATGATCTCCCCTTTTTGCTGCAGGTTGTGCACAAAGACAGTTCTCCCCACAGCCACCTCGTCAGCGGAGAGAGCAGGTGCATCTACCGGATCGGGAACTCTTTCGATTTCCCGGCGGAGCTGCTGCAGCTCCCGGCGGGCCGTTTCGACGGCGGGCGCATCATCGATCGCGCCGCCCTCCGCCTTCAGGCGGCGCAGTTCACGGATAAGATGTTCGGCCGTCGCTCCGGCACGCCGGAGCAGGATGCGAGCCTCGCTGCGGGCTTCCTGAAGGATCTTCTCCCGCTTTTCCCGCAGCCTTTCACGATCTCCCTCCAGCTCGGAGCGCAGCGCCGCTGCTTTCTCCCGCTCCCGGGAAGCGGCACTGCTTTCGCGGTCCAGCCGCTGCTGCTGACCGACGAGGCTGCTGATCACCGTCTCCACCTCTTCGTGGCCCCGGGTGAGATAACTCCGGGCCCCGGCAAGCACCGCCGGGGGCAGGCCCAGTTTTTCGGCGACAGCCAGGGCGTTGCTGCTTCCGGGGATCCCCTGAAGCAGGCGGTAGGTCGGTGCCAGTGTCTCCCGATCAAATTCCATCGCCGCGTTCTGCATCCCCGGCTGCACCTGGGCGAAGAGCTTCAGCTCGTTGATATGGGTCGTCGACACCGTGAGACCACCCCGCCGCGCCAGTGTGGAGAGTATGGCCATGGCCAGGGCGGCTCCCTCGGAGGGATCGGTCCCCGCCCCCAGTTCATCCAGAAGCGCCAGCGAAGCGGGGCCGTGACGCTCCAGGATGGCAATAATATTCTTGAAATGACCCGAGAATGTGCTCAAAGATTGCTCGATGCTCTGCTCGTCACCGATATCGGCGCGGATGGAATCAAAGACGGAGACCAGGCTGTTGCGCGATGCCGGCAGATGGAGCCCGCTCTGCGCCATCACCGCAAGCAGGCCGATCGTTTTCAGCGTGACCGTCTTGCCGCCGGTATTGGGACCGGTGATCACCATCACCCGGCAACCTTCATCCATGGTCACGGTCAGCGGCACCGCGGCCTCCCCCAGCAGGGGGTGCCGTGCCTCCTCCAGATAGAGCTGCGGTCTGCCTTCGAGCAGCAGCTGCGGCGGGGCGCCGTTCTGCTCGAGGCTAAGCAGACCGCGAGCGGCAATCAGATCCAGCCGTCCGTACAGGGAGCAGTCATGGAGCAGCGGCTCCGCCGCGGCGGCCGCTGCGCCGCTGAGCTCTCTCAGGATCCGCTCGCTCTCCCGGACAGCCTCGTTGCGCACCCCGGTCAGCTCATTCTGCAGCTGCACCACCGGCAGCGGCTCGATGAAGAGAGTTGCCCCGCTGGCGGACTGATCGTGCACCACCCCGCCGATATGCTGGCGGTATTCCTGTTTTACCGGCAGGACAAAGCGGCCGCCGCGGATCGTGATCAGCGCCTCCTGCAGGTGGCGCCGCTTTGCCGGATCGCGCAGGTATGAATCGAGTTTTTCCCGGATCCTCTCCTGCAGGGCCCGCTCGCGGCGCCGCAGCGAGGCCAGCGCCGGGGAAGCGCCGTCCAGAAGCTGTCCGTCGGGATCGATACAGCGAAGAAGCTCGCGGTAGAGTCCGCTGCAGCCGTCAAAGCGGGCGGCCAGGCCGCCCAGCAGGGGATAGAGGTCGGTTCGTGCACCGCTTTCGAAGAATCGCCGCCACTGCCGGACCCCTTTCAGAAGCCGGGCCATTGCCGCCAGCTCGCTGCCCTGAAGGGCGCCCCCCTTCACGGCCCGGTTGACCAGGGGCGAGATATCCTCCGCCGGAGAGATCGAGAAAGCACTCCGGGCACAGAGCAGCCTCCCTTCGCCGGTTTCACCGAGCCGCCTCTCCACCACCGCCGTGTCCGCGGAGGGAAGCAGGGTTTCAGCAGCCCGCCGGCCCATCGGGGTGACCGTGAATGAAGCCAGCCGCTGCCTGATCTCGTTGAATTCCAGCGCCTCGATCTCGCGGGGGGTGATCACCTTGTTCATCGCTGCAGTTTTCTCCTCGATACGTATTGATTATCCTTCAGATAGAAACGGAGCAGCCTGTCAACGGCAGTGCTGATCCCGATGCGGGGGGCGCTGACCACCGCCACCGGATCGATCTTGCGGCCGGCGGAGATCCAGAGGGGATAACGGCGCAGATCGTGTTCGTTGAAGGTGCCGTCGATCGCCAGCGCCTGGCAGAGTTTCCCCGGTCCGTTGGTCAGTTCGCTCTCCCGCCGGGCCTTGATCCGCCGCTCTTGCATCAAGGCCAACCCTGCCACCGGCTCCAGGGCCCGGATCAGCACCGCCTCGCCGACTCCCGCCGGGGCGGTGACCACGTTGAAACAGAAATGGCTGCCGTAGATAAAATAGATATAGGCCCGCCCCGGCGGCCCGAACATGGGCGCATTGCGCCCGGTCCGCCCGCGGGAAGCATGGCAGGCGGGATCGTTGCGGCTCAGATATGCTTCGGTCTCGACAATGATCCCCGCGGCCAACCCGCCGCTGCTTTCACAGCAGAGCAGGGTTCCCAGCAGCGCCCGCGCAACGCTGACGGTGTCACTCCGGTAGAATGAGGGCTCGAGCGGCGGCATCATCTTACCCGCCGCCTTTTCTCTGACAGCGCTTCCTGCAGCTGCGCCAGGGGAAGGGTGTTCAACAGATCCCCCGGCTCCAGCCAGCCCCGGCGGGCCGCGGTTACTCCGTAGATCATATCGGCCATCGTCGCCGTGGAATGGGCATCGGTGTTCACCGCCAGCCGCACTCCCTTGCGGCGGGCCGGGCCCAGATATCTTTCGGAAAGATCGAGCCGCTGCGGCGAAGCATTGATCTCGAGGGCGGTGCCGGTCTCGGCGGCCTTCTCCAGCAGCCGCTCCATCTCGACCCGGTAGGGCCCGCGGCTGCCGAGGAGCCGTCCGGTGGGATGACCGATCAGATGCACCGCCGGGTGCTCCATCGCCCGGCAGATCCGGGCGGTCATCTCGGAGCGGCTCTGCCGGAAATTGCTGTGTACCGAAGCGATCACCAGATCCAGCTGCTCGAGAATCTCATCGGGCAGATCCAGGGAACCGTCGCTATGGATATCCACCTCCGACCCGGCGAGGATGCGGCAGCCCTTCTCCCGGTTGAGCTCCCTGATCAGCTCCACCTGGCGGAGCAGCCGCTCCGGTGAAAGGCCCCCGGCAATTTTCAGCGAGGGGGAATGATCGGTGATGGCGATGTACCGGTAACCCTTCGCTTCAGCAGCAGCGCGCATCTCCTCGATGGCAGCGCTGCCGTCGCTCCACTCGCTGTGGAGATGCAGATCGCCGCGAATATGGGGCAGCTCGACCAGGCGGGGCAATTCCCCGGCGGCCGCTGCGGCGATCTCGCCGCGCCCCTCCCGTAGCTCCGGGGGGATAAACTGCAGCCCCAGGCTGCTGTAGAGATCGGCCTCGGTGCGCAGGTAGATCCGGGTCCCCTCCTTGAACAGGGCCCCATTTTCCAGGATAAAGCCGCGCCGGGCGGCGCGCTCCTGCAGCTGCGCCCAGTGTTCCGGCGAACCGGTCAACCGGACCAGCTGCACGGGGTATTCCACGGCGTTAAAGAACGCCAGCCTGACCGGGACCCCCACCACCGTCTCCAGGTGGTAGTCATCGCCCGCCTGCTTGATGCTGCTGATCCCGGGCAGCTCCAGAAGGGGCTTCACCAGGGCCTCCGGAGGCTGCTCCCGGAGCACCGCCGCGATGATCACCCGGGCGGCGGTCTCGGTACCCCGACGCACCGCTCCTGCCGGCAGGCTCCGGAGAACAGCCGGCATCTGTTCAAGATAGTCCTGCAGCTGCCCGGCCAGGGGCAGCACGATACCGCGGTGGAATCCCTCTGCTTCGCTGTCCCCACGCTGAAAGAAGTCCAGCACATTCTGCTGCAGGGAAGGGCCCATGCCCGGCAGCCCCGCCAGCAGACCCTGCTGCGCCGCCCGCTCCAACTGCTCCAGATTTTCCAGCTGCAGCTGCTGCACCAGCTTTCCGGCGGTCTTGCGGCCGACGCCGGGAATGGAAAACAGGGTGAGCAGCTCCGGGGAGATCTCCTCCTCCAGCCGGGCCAGAAAGGTGCTCTTGCCGCTTCCGGCCAGCTCCCTGATCTTGGCCGAGAGCGCCGACCCGATCCCGGGCAGCTCCTCCAGCCGATCCCCGGCAATAATATCAGCCAGGGGTTCCGGCAACCGGATAATCTGCCGGGCCGCCTGGCTGTAAGCCCTCACCTTGAAACTATTCTCTCCTTTTAACGCGAGCAGTCCGGCCATCCGCTCCAGGGCGGCCGCAACTTCCCAGTTGTCCAATCCTTTCGACGTCCTCTCTCAGGCCCCGCCTCCGGCCGAGCCGCGCAGGAAATGATCGATCAGCTTCACCTTGAACCCGCTGAAGAGCGGCGGCAGGTAGAGGTTCAGGTAACCGGCAATGCGCGAGCCGCTCACCGCCTCATCCACAGCAGCGATGGGCAGAACAGCCGCCACATTTACGAGCACCAACCCGAGCAGCGCCGCGGTCAGCAGTCCGAGCAGCACCCCGCCAAGCCGGTTGAAGATGCCGATCACCGGGAGCTTGTTCACCGCAGTGAGCGCCCGCAGCAGCAGCCGGAACAGGATCATCAGCACGATCAGCAGCACCAGAAAGGCCAGCGCTGCTCCGGCCAGGGGCATGATCTTTTCGGCCGGCAGCGAAACCCCGAAATTCTGCAGGGCCTCTTCATAGGTGATGAAATATTCGGGGCGCAGCAGACAGGTGGCATAACCGCTCAGGTACGGGCTCCCCAGGAAAGCCAGGGCAAGAACAATAAAAAAGCCGAACAGACTGAAAAGCTGTTTCAGGGCTCCCTGGATAAAGCCGCTGATGCCGTAAACAGCACCGAGGGCCAGGAGCAAAAGATCAAACCAGTTCATCCTCTTCGTCCCTCCCCTTCTGATCCTCCAGTTCGCAGCGGGGATAGCCCTGCTTCAGCCGGAGCAGTTCATCCGCCAGATTGATTGCCGCCAGAACGGCAACCCGGTAATTGCTCAACATGCGGTTTTTTTCAGCCAGGGAGCGCATCACCCCGTCAGCATAACGGGCCGCCTGCGCCATCGATTCGGGCAGACCGCTTCCCCTGATGGTATATTCTTCTCCCAATAGCCTAACCGTTACCCGGTTGATCGGTTTCTCTTCCACGAAAAACACCTCCTGCCGGCGGTCGGATGATGCCATCTATTTCGTTAAAGAGAGAACAATATCCTGCAACTTAACGGCGCAGCTCGGCACCCAATTTGGCCAGCGCCGCTTCGATCTGCGAGTGCGCCGCATTGATCTCCTGCTCGGTGAGCGTCCGGTCGGGAAGGCGGTAGGTAATGGTGAAAGCAAGGTTGCGCTTTCCTTCAGGGATCTGCGCCCCCTCGTAAAGATCAAAGAGGACAACCTGTTCGACCAGCCCCCCGCCCGCCTCGTAGATCGAGCCCTCCGCCCGGGCTGCAGAGAGTGAGCGCGGGGCGACCACGGCGATATCGCGCAGGCCGGCGGGAAAACGGGGCAGCGGTTTCACCCGCGGGATCATCCGGGCCCGCTCCAGGAGCAGCTCCAGATCCAGCTCGGCGATGACGGCCGGCTGTGGATAGTCCCACCCTTTTGCCACCTGCTGCCGCAGCTCGCCCAGAAAACCGGCCTCTTCCCCGGCGATGACGATCGCCGCAGCGCGGGCGGGATGAAGGTACGGCCGCTCCGCCGGA
>JAAZPS010000383.1 GCA_012797095.1 Bacillota bacterium
CGATGATCGGGAGATCAGGGCCGATGACCTCGAGCGGGTCATCCAGGCGGCCCGGGTCATTGCCCTGCCCCTGGAGCGGGAGATCGTGGAGGTCATTCCCCGGGAATTCATCGTGGACGGTTATGACGGCATCCGCGATCCCGTCGGCATGCTCGGCGTGCGCCTGGAGATCGATGCCATGATCGTGACCAGCTCGATCACCTCGCTGCGCAACCTGGTCCGCTGTGTCAACCGGGCCGGGATCAATGTCAGCGGCATGGTCCTGCTGGCCCTGGCCGGCGCCGAGGTGGCCCTGTCGGATGATGAGAAAGAGCTCGGCGTCTTCTTTGTCGATATCGGCGGCGGGACCACCGAGATAGCCCTCTTTCAGCAGGGGAAACTGCGCAAGCTGGCGGCAATACCCGTCGGGGGCGACCATATCACCAGCGATCTGGCCGTCGGGCTGCGGACAAGCTTCTATATGGCCGAAAATATAAAGGTCGAATATGGCAGCGCTTTTGCGACGATGGCTTCCGACGAGGCCGATATCGAGATCAGCAGCGTTGGCAGCAGGGAAAGGCGGCAGGTCTCGGCCAAGGAGATCAGCCGCTATCTGGAGCCGCGGGTGCGGGAGATTCTGCAGATTGTTCGCGAAGAGATGGCCAAGATGGGCTGGCCGGAGCTGCCTCCGGCCGGAGCGGTTTTCAGCGGCGGGGTTTCGCAGATGAACGGGCTCATCGATCTGGCCTCCCTGATCTACGACAGCGATCGGGTGCGCTGTGCCGAGCATGACTTCGTCGGCATCCAGAACCCGATCTATACCAATGCCGCCGGGCTGCTCTATTTCGTCAACCGGCAGCAACTTCGTTATTCCCGTCAGGAACGCAGAGAATCTCCGTACCGGAAAAAAGCGGGCCTGTGGCAGCGCTTCAAGGATTGGATGTTCGAGATCATCGATTAATTCAAGTGAGCCTCTGAAGGAGGTGTTCGGAAACAATGATCGAATTTGAGAATGAAAGACCCCGCTTCACCGCGATCAAGGTTATCGGGATCGGCGGCGGCGGAAACAATGCTGTCGGCCGGATGATCAGCGCGGGTCTGCAGGGGGTCGATTTTATTACCGTCAACACCGATGCGCAGGCGCTGCACCTGGTGGAATCGCCGGTGAAGTTGCAGATCGGCGAGAAGCTGACCAAGGGGCTGGGCGCCGGGGCCAATCCGGAGATCGGCCGCCAGGCCGCCGAGGAGAGCCGGGAGCTGCTCGAGGAGAACCTGCGTGGGGCGGATATGATCTTTTTAACGGCCGGGATGGGTGGGGGAACCGGCACCGGGGCGGCCCCGGTGATCGCGGAGGTGGCCCGGGAGCTGGACGCATCCCCGCTGAAACGACCCCTGGTGGTCGGTGTGGTGACGAAACCGTTCAGCTTCGAGGGGCGCAAGCGCCAGCAGCAGGCCGAGGAGGGGATCGCCCTTCTGAAAGAGAAGGTCGATACCCTGATCACCATCCCCAATGACCGGTTGTTCCAGGTCATCGAGAAGCAGACACCGATCCTGGAAGCATTTCGGGTGGCCGACGACGTGCTCCGGCAGGCCGTGCAGAGCATCTCCGATCTGATCGCCGTTCCCGGGTTGATCAATCTGGACTTTGCCGATATCCGCACGATCATGTCCGAGACAGGGCCGGCGTTGATGGGTGTCGGCGAGGGCAGCGGTGAAAACCGCACCGCCGAGGCGGCTCGGGCGGCGACCAACAGCCCCCTCCTGGAAACCTCCATCGACGGGGCCACCGGGCTGCTGATCAATGTGACCGGCGGGCCGGATCTGAGCCTTTTCGAGGTTCAGGAGGCCGCCGATATCGCCGGCGAGGCGATCGACCCCGAAGCGGTGATCATCTTCGGGGCGACCATC
>JAAZPS010000384.1 GCA_012797095.1 Bacillota bacterium
CCCTTTACAGGGGCGATTACCTGCCGGAGATAAACAGCCCCTGGATTCTTTCTGCAAGAAGCAATTACCGCCGTTACTATCTGAGGAGCATCTTCAATCTGAGCACTCTTTATGGCAGCGCCCAGATGTTTCCGGAGGCGGTTAACCTCTACGAGGAGGCCCTGCAGCTCGTTCCCTTTGAAGAGGAGCTGCATATCGGCTATATGCAGGCGCTGATGGACGCTGGGAAAAAAAGAGAGGCGCGGGCTCACTACGAGGATATCACCATGCGTGATTATCTTGATCAGGGGGGCAAACCCTCGGTCAAGATGAAGGATATCTACCAGCAGATCACCCATAAAAGTGAAATGGTCGAGCTCGATCTGAGCAATATCCAGGAGATGATGGTGGATCGGAACAGGACGGAAGAGGCCTTTATCTGCCAGCCCGACTATTTTCGTTTTCTCTACAGCCTGGAGAAACGCCGTCTGGAGAGAAAGGGCCGCCCCATATTCCTGGGGTTGCTCACCATAACCAGACGCAATTACAGGCTTCTCTCTTCCGCCATGCAGGAAGCTGCTGTCGGCGCATTGAAAAGGATCATTCCAAGGAATATCCGCAAAGGCGATGTCTATACCCAGTGGAACGAAACCCAGTTCCTGCTGCTCCTCCCGGATCTCACCCGGGAAACGGGCGGCAGGGTGCTGAAGCGGATCAAAGATCAGTTCCAGGAAGAGAGCGGCTCCGATGATCTGGTGCTGAGGTACAAGGTACAACCCCTGCTTTAACGTTTACCTTCCTCTCCTGCTCTATCCCGCCGGGGCCGACAAACCATTGGTCTCCCTGATTCTGAAACTGCACCGTCACAGCCATGAAGCCGCTTGTCCGGTAAACAGAGCTGCCCTGAATCGCCCCTCAACTAGAGGCGATTTCTTCAACTCGAGGCTTCATTGTTATTCTGGTACTTATCCCGGTCATTGCGATGAAGGCAACCTGCTGGCGGCTTCAATTATCCACGCTCTGGTAGGCATTTTGTCATCCCGAGGGTACAGCCTGAAGGATCTTTGCTCTCATTAAACGTGGTATGTTAAACACGTGCAAACACTGAATCTCTTTACCTGAGGATTTTGCTGTAGCAACCAGATTAGGGCCTTTCACTGTCATCCCGAAACTTTCCCTGTTCAAGCTTGAGGAACCTTACCGCTGTCCCGAAGTTTTTCAATATCGATCAGAGGCTTTCTGCTATCAACCTGCCGCCTTTCACTGACATCCCGGGGCCCCTTCTCTGTCCAACCTGCAGCCGTTCTGGCACCCGGGGTCCTTCTCTGTCAACCTGCAGCCTTTCACGGACACCCCGGGGTTCCTTCTCTGTCAACCTGCAGCCGTTCTGGCTCCCTTCCTTTGTCAACCTGTAGCCTTTCACTGTTACCCCGGGGCCCCTTCTCTGTTCAACCTGCAACCGTTCTGGCACCCTTCCTTTGTCAACCTGTTGCCTTTCACTGTCAATCCGAAGCCCTTCCCTGTCATCCTGAGGGCGCAGCCCGAAGGATCTCCGTTTTTGCTCACCGTGCTCTGATAATCATCTGTTCAACTCGACAGCGATCGATTCTGTAACCGGTTTATCACCGGCATTTAACCGGGATATACCAACCCGGATGATATTATCCCTTTGCTACCAGCAAGCAAACGGCAAAGCCGGATTGTGGGAGGGATGCGAAAGGCAAGCCAATCCAGGTAGCGGTTGGGACAGGCAGCAATGATTTAACGGCAATGGAGGTGAAAGAAATTTGAAGAAAAAGCTTCTAAGTTTGGTCATAGTGAGCATTGCTCTGTTGATGCTTCTGGGAGCGGGGCTGCAAGATCCCGCCCTGGCAGGAGCTGCCGGGGAAGAGCCTGCAGAGAGTGAAGCCGGGGCCCCGTTGGATTCACAGTCGGAAGAACCCGATGCGTCTGAAACGAAGGAAAGCGGAGAGCCGGACGGTCCGGTGGAACCGGTTGAGGACCCGGGCCCGGATCTATTTTACCCGGCTGTTCCCATGAGGCTATTTTCAGCGCCTCAACTCTCGGGCACGCCCATAGAACCGGATGCAAACGACAACTTCGAGCCGTGGGGTGTACCTGGTTCACTGAAATTGGACAAGAAAGCAGTGCCGGTCGAGGGAAAGCCCAACCAGTGGTTGGTCACCCTGACCCTGGAGGGCAAGGATCTTGAGGTGGAGACCACCTCGGATATCGTTCTGGTGATCGATACCTCTGGGAGCATGAAAGGAACTCGTATGTCTGCCGCCATAAACGCTGCCAAGGCGTTTGTTAACACCCTGCTCAAAGAGGGTGATGATTCCACCCGGATCGCGGTGGTCTCGTTTGCCACCGATGCTAAAGTGCACAACGAATCCAGTCCGTTTAAGGGTTACTCTGGAAAGAATAGTCTGCTCAGTACTATAGATGGTCTCAAAGCCGACGGCGGCACCTTCACCCAGGCCGGTTTAAGGAAGGCCCGGTTGCTGTTGGAGAACAGCAGCACAGCAGATAATAAGAATATCGTCTTGCTCAGCGACGGTGAGCCGACTTTTAGCTACCCAATAGTGAGTGTAAATAATAAGCTGGATGAGGACCATTTCAGCAATATGGGTCAAAGTGGTACCCGAGGAATTATAATCTGGAGCCCGGTCTATGACTATCATGCAAGAGACGATCTTGGAGAAGCTGAATACAACTATAATGGCACCGCCGGAGGCGGCTCTTCTATTACAACCTTGATTAAAACGATTGAAACGGGTTCGGCATTGGGTGGCACCCGTATATACCATGATTACTACTACCACCATGGTCACAGTGCCATCGCGGAATCCGGGTTTGCTTGGGCCGACAATATTACCGTCTATTCCGTAGGACTTTACGCCGGCGTTAACGGGCAAGATATCCTGAACCGTATCGCCCCGGATAGATCCTATGAAGCAACTGAAGAAGATCTGGAAGCCATTTTCCAGGATATTGCCGGCAGCATCACCAAAATCGCCGCTGCCAGGAATTGTACGGTTATCGATCCATTGGGAGATATGTTTTCGATCATACCCGGAGGGAGCCCCGATATCATGGTTAACCGGGGCACGGCGGTCTACGATCCGTCGTCAAGGACGATCACCTGGTCAGACTTTACTGTCCGCGAAGGTCATCCGGCAACGATGAGCTATATTGTGCAGATCCACGATAATGCCCTGAGCGGTGTGCTTTACCCGACGAACAGGCCAACCTATATCAACTACACCAATGTTCTGGGAGATCCCGCCACCAAGGACTTCCCCATACCTCAGGCGGGGATCGAGGCGGCCGGCTCCATCAAGATCACCAAGACGGTGCAAAATGATGATAGCAGCGGCAAGAGGTTTCCCATCTATGTGGTCAGAGAAGCAGACGGCCGCACCTGGAGCGCGCTGCTGGCAGATGGAGAGACGGCGACCATCACCGGACTGGGCGTAGGCACTTACAGTATCAACGAAGTGGTCCCCATGGGTTACGAATTCATCAGCATCAGTGCTTCATCGGTGAGCTTTACCGTGGAGAATCCCTCGGCTGAATTTGCGATCACCGTTGCCAACAAGAAGGTGGACGAGCCCTGGTTCCGGGATGATGATGAAAAAACCAACACCTTCAGGTTGGCAGGGAATTGGTGATCGTTTACCCGAAGCAGATATGAGCGTTATTTGAAAACAAAGCTCTCTGTTGCCAAAGAAGTACCGGTCACATAGAGGCAGATCTGGAGAGTTAACCTGAGCGCGTCTATCCCTGTCATCCTGAGCGCATCCCCCCCTGTCATCCTGAGCGCAGCGAAGGATCTCAGCATCTTCGTTGGCGCTCGGCAGGTCGGGGGCGCTGCAGAAAAAGTAAGACAGCGTTATTGAACCAAAATTGGAAAGGCG
>JAAZPS010000385.1 GCA_012797095.1 Bacillota bacterium
GGATCGCCCGGGGGAGAGGATCAAGCAGCTGCCGGGACGATCCCGGAAAAGGATGATCCCGCTCTCCTGAAAAAACTTGTTGACGGCCGCCGCCTCTGGTTCGATGAGCTGTCCGGGGCCGTCCGCAGCGCCGCCGTGCCCGGACCTTACATCAGTGCGGGCGGGCTGGCCGGTCTTGCCGGGGAGATTGCGGCGGGTTCTACCGCTGCTTCCCTGGACGGAGAGCCCGCGGCGGTCGTGCCGGGTGGTGGAATCGCCTTTGGCTCCGCTTTTCACGATATCATGGAGCAGGTTGAGCTGGAAAACCCCGCTCCCGGACGGTTGGCCGGGTTGGCTGACCGCACGGCGGGGCACTGGGGGATTGGCGATTCAGGAGAGCTGATCCGGCTGGTACGGGCTACCCTGGAACACCCTCTCATCGCCAGGGCCCGGCAGGCCAGATTGCTCCTGCGGGAACTGCCGTTCATCTATGAGCTGGATGATCTTCTGGTCGAAGGAATTATCGACCTCCTTTTTCAGGAGGGGGAGGGGCTGGTGATCGTCGATTACAAGACCGATCTGGTGACGCCGGATGAACTTGAAAGGCGCTGGGCCGGCTACCGCCGCCAGGGTATGGTTTACGCCCTGGCGATGGCCGGGATTACGGGTCTGCCGGTGAGGGAGATCTCCTTCCTTTTTGTCCGTGAAGGGTTGGTGAAGAGCCTGCTCAATCCCGATCTGGCCGCCCTGCGCGAAGCCCTGCGCAAAACATAAACTGCAAAGGTTGTGCATAGATATATGGAAGAGATCAAGCCGGGTGTCTGGATCATCTACGGCGAAAACAGGGGCCGCTTTCCCTTTGCCCATTCGCTCTATCTGAAGGGAGAGCACCGCGTGCTTGTCGATACCGGAGCGGGTCGAAGTCTGCTGCAGCTTGCTGGAAAGGTGGACCGCATCTATCTGAGCCATTACCATCGCGATCATGTTGCCGCCAACAGCCTATTTGCCGGAGCATCTTTTTTCATTCACCCGCTGGATGCGCCGGGCCTCCTTTCCGAGGAAGGTTTTAACCGGCTGACAGGGTTGCAAGGGATCGGCCAGCCGTACTGGGATATCCTGAATCAGAAAGGATTCGAAGCGACCCCCGCTGCTGGAAGGCATCGCGAGGGTGACAGGATCGATCTGGGCGGTCTGACGCTGCGGGTTCTTCATACGCCGGGACATACCCCCGGGCACTGCGCTTTCCTGGTGGAGGAATATGGGCTTCTCTTTGCCGCCGATATCGATCTTTCCACCTTCGGGCCCTGGTACGGCAATGTAAGTTCCGATCCGGAGCAGTTTGAAGAATCGGTGCAGAGGCTGCGCATGCTGAAGGCCCGGGTCGTGGTTACCAGCCACAGCAGACCGGTGACCGCGGATATCGATCGGAGGATGGAAAGATATGCCGCCGTGATCGAGCAGCGCCACGAAATGATCTACGGGTTGCTCTGCCGGGGTGCGATGACCCTGGAGCAGCTGATCGACCTGAAACCGATCTACAGGCGCCACCCCAAGCCCGTGCCGGTCTACCGATTTTTCGAAGGGGTGATGCTGAAGAAACACCTGAC
>JAAZPS010000386.1 GCA_012797095.1 Bacillota bacterium
GGAGCAGCCGCCCTCTGGATAAGAAGGGGGATCCCCCTGCAGCCGCTGTTTCAGGGGGGCGGACAGGAAAGATCGCTGCGCCCGGGAACCGAAAATACAGCCGCCATCGCCGGTTTCGGCCTGGCAGCCCGGATCAGCGCGGCAGAGCTGGAAGGGAAGAGCGCTTCGCTGCAGCGGCTTAAAGAAAGGCTTTACCGCGGCCTGCAGGCAGCCGGGGTAGAATTCAACCTCAACGGACCGCCCCTCGAAACAGCGGCGCCGCATATCCTGAATCTCTCTTTCTCCGGAGTTAAAGCCGAACTGTTACTGCGCTTTCTCGAAGAAAAAGGGATCTATGTCTCCGCAGGCTCGGCCTGTCATTCACGCCGTCCCGAACCGAGCCATGTGCTGGCGGCAATCGGTCTTGACGAGAATAAACTTTTCAGCGCCCTGCGATTCAGCTTCTCTTCATTCAATGACCTTGCCGAGATCGACCGGGTCGTCGAGCAGATTGTCCCAGCCATCAAAGAACTGAAAGCTATTGGAATCTGAGATGGGGGCAGGAGGAGTGATGGAGGCGCTGATCCTGATCCGCTACGGTGAGATCGCCCTGAAGGGCAAAAACAGAGGCTATTTTGAAAAAGCGCTCTTCAACAACCTCAAAAACGCCCTCAGGGACTTTGAAGCCCGGGTCATCCGGAAACACGGCCGTTTTTTTGTCCACGGTCCGGCCCTGGAAGAAGAGAAAATGATCGAACGTCTGAGCAAGGTGTTCGGGGTAGTCTCGGTCAGTAGCGTTCAAAGGGTACCGCTCGAACTGGAAGCAATCGAGAAGGCCGCCCTGAAGATCACCGAAAGCAAGGGCGGCACCGGGCCAAGTTTCAAAGTTGAAGCCCGCCGGGCCAACAAGGGTTTTCCCCTGACCTCTCCCGAGATCAACCGGGTCATCGGGGCGGCAATATTGAAAAAAAACCCCCACCTCCAGGTCAATCTGCATCATCCATCATTCAAGATTTTTATCGAGATCGGCCCCAGAGAAGCCTTCCTTTATCATGAGCAAACCGCCGGACCGGGCGGACTGCCGGTCGGAGTGACGGGCCGGGCCCTGCTGCTGCTGTCCGGCGGTATCGACAGCCCCGTGGCCGGCTGGATGGCCCTGAAACGGGGCCTCTCCCTGGAAGCGATCCATTATCACAGCTACCCGTACACCAGCATGCGCTCCCGCGAAAAAGTGCTCGATCTTTGCAGGCAGCTCGCAGTCTCCGGTATTCGGCTGCCCCTTCATCTGGTCAGCGTCACCGGGATACAGAAAGAGATCCGCGACTGCTGCCCGCCCGAGCTGGGCATCATTCTGCTCAGACGGATGATGCTGCGTCTGGCTGAAGAGATCTCCCGCCGGCGCAGGCTTCAAGCACTGGTTACCGGAGAAAGCCTGGGCCAGGTCGCCAGCCAGACCCTTGAGAGCATGGCCGTGATCAGCAAGGCTACCCCGATCCTGATCCTGAGACCGCTTCTGGGGATGGATAAGCATGAAATCGTCACCCGGGCCGAACAGATCGACACTTACGGGATCTCCATCCGCCCGTACGAAGACTGCTGTACCCTGTTCATCCCGCGGCACCCGGCCACAAAACCGAAGCTGAACCGGGTCATCGAAGCGGAAACGGCTCTCGATATCGAAAACCTCGTTGCAACCGCCCTGGACACGGCCGAAACCCTGCTCATCCCGTAGCCGGCCGCCGGACCCAAAACCAGGGCCCGCCGGCGAAGCAACCCGGAGTAGTTCTGTTTTTGATCGTAAGCGTCAAATAATACCCTCCTGCTCAAAAAGCAAGGGTTCTTGTTTTTTGCTGTCATCGCTGCGTTTTCGGCATTTTCAAGGCGGGCTTTAGGACGATCCGGCTGCACAGCAGAAAGCGGCCCAGCAGCGAATCCATCCATCATTCGCGCCAGGCCGCTCTTCATGGTCGTACGACCTTTCCCCCGGAGGGAGACTGCAACGCAGGCTCTACCCCCGAATCGGCACCCCCCAGGAAAGATGACGGTAATATTTTATCCCCCACCTACCGGTACTTCCAATGGAATGCTTCGGAAAAAGACCGCAGTTCGCGATTACTTTCCTTTCCAGAC
>JAAZPS010000064.1 GCA_012797095.1 Bacillota bacterium
CCAGAAAGCATCCGGGCTCAGCTCCTCCAGGTAGCCGAATTTGCGGGCCAGATAAAAGGCACCGATGAAGATCAGCAGCAGACCGCTAATGAATTGCCCCGCAGAAAAAGCAGTTCTCCTTTTCGCAGCGGCAGGGCCGGGACGGAAAGAACGGATCATCCATTCCAGGCCGAGCAGGAGCAGCAGCACCGGCCAATAAGAAAGGATCTCCTGTACCCTGATCTCGAAACCAAATTGGTTCAGAACAAGCCCTATCCCCAGAAAAAGCAACACCAGTCCGATAATCAGACGGCCGCCCAGATAACGCATTTCATTCACCTCCAGTTGATCCACTCAAAAATTTCAACGCGCCCCGGCAAAAAGACCCCCAGCTGAACCCTGGGCCAATCGGCCCGCTCGGTCAACTTTCCCGGAAAAACGGATTTTTCTCCGCAACCACCCAGTGCTCGGTCTGCTCGAGCTGCCCGGCGAGGCGGTAAAGGATATCCTCGCGCCCCTTTGCAGCGATGAACTGCACTCCCACCGGCAACCCCTGCGCAGTCAGGTGAAGGGGCACCGACATGGCTGGCTGGCCGGTCAAGTTGGCCAGCTGGGTAAAGGGCGTCCGCTTGAGGCTCCTCTTGATCAAGGTGTCGGCATAGCCGCTTTTCTTGGCCATACCGATCAGCTTCAGCCGTGAAGCCCACTTCATCATGCTGACCTCGCCCGGTTTCATATCGAGCTCCCCGATCCTCGAAGGGGGATCAGCGGTTGTCGGGATCATGTAAAGATCGTACTCTCCCAGAAAATGCTCCATATTGAAGGCGGCCCGGTCCCATTCGTGCAGGCTCAGGACCAGCTCATCGCTGGAGGTAACCTTCCCCAGCAGCCCCAGCATCCAGGTGGCCGGCTCCACGTCATCGAAACGAGCCGGCCGGCCCAGAACAGACTCCAGGTAAGAGATCTCTGCAGCCACCTCCCCAAAATAGAGCGTCATGTAGCTCCGGCCGATCGCCTCGCCGTCAACAGGCGCCTCTTTCTCTTCCACGAAATGGCCCAGCGAGGAGAGATAACCCGCCGCCCTGGTGACCGCTTCGACACATTCTGGATGGACCGCCGTGCCGAGGGGGGATCTGGTGGAGAAGGCAATCTTCAATTTACCCTCCGGTCCCCGGAAAACAGCCTCGCGGTAATCGTGATCATACGGGGGAGGGGGGAAGGCGGCCCCCGGCTCGTAACCCTTGATCAGATCGAGCATGGACGCGCTGTCGCGGACCGACCGGCTCAGGACATGATTGACCGATGCTCCCTGCCAGGCCCTGCCGAAGCGGGGGCCGACCGGTGTCCGGCCGCGGCTGGGCTTCAGTCCGAACAGACCGCAAAAGGCGGCCGGTATGCGGATCGAACCGCCGCCGTCATTGGCCCCGGCGATAGGCACGATCCCCGAAGCAACGGCAGCGGCCGCCCCGCCGCTCGAACCGCCAGGAGTATGATCTGTATTCCAGGGGTTCCGGGTGGGGCCGTGGAACTGCGGTTCGGTGATCCCCATGAGAGCAAATTCGGGAACGTTGGTTATCCCGAGAAAGATAACGCCGGTACGGCGCATCCTTCTGGTATACTCCGAATCGGCCTGCGCCAGGTTGTTCCTGAGCGCCTGCGAGCCCTGGGTCATCGGCTCACCCTTGATCTCCTGGCTGATATCTTTCAGCAGAAAAGGAACCCCGGCAAAGGGACCCTCCACAGCGCTATCGCGAGCCGCCGCCCGGGCCTGGGCGAACATCTTGTGAATGACAGCGTTGAGCTGCGGATTCACCTGCTCCAGGCGGGCGATGGCAGCCTCACAAATCTCTTCGGCTGAGACCTCCTTCTTCCGAACCAGCCCGGCCAGAGCGGTGCCATCATATCTCCAGTAGGGAAAAGTGGACATGGTTTTACCTCCTTCAAAATGATGTTCGATTCACCCTGTTCCTGATTGATCAATCATACCAATCTTCCGTGATCGGATCAATTTACCCCTGCCCTCTTTTGTTCAATTGTCATCCGAATCACTGTCAAATTTAGAGTAAAATTGACCTGTAAAGCTTTTCAATTTGATTGTTCTGGTTTGACAGGAAAATTAAGCTGTTATATCCTGATATTCAAATCACTGTTTTCAAACGAGACCGCCAAAATGGCAAGATCTGGCGCGCCAGAAAGGAAAGGGTCTTCTTTCCTCGCAGAAACGATTGCCAGCTCCGCCCTGTGTCTCTCGGACAGATTACTGTCCTTTCAAAATAACAGACTGCATAAAAAGGAGAGAACAATGAAAAGAGATGGTAGAATTCTGTTGGCCTGGATGATGATGTTGCTGCTGGTGCTGAACCTCTTTCCCGTTCAGACGGCCGTGTTTGCCCGGGAAGAAGGGGCCGATGTGAGCGAGTTGCTCACCAATCCCGCGGTCATTGTCAGCCAGGGGGGGAGCCCATTGAAGCGGGCGGTACGCTGGATAGCACCGCGCCGATCACGGTAGAGCTCTCCTTCGGCATCCCTGTCGAGGGTGATCACCCCACGCCCGACCAACCGGTCAGAAAAGGCGATCACGCCATGATCGAGTTAAGCGATGCCTTCAGCCTGGAAAATAGCTATACAGGCGAAAGACGGCACCCTCATCGGGCACGCTACTCTGGAAAAGGATCCCGAAACGGGGATGGTAATTGCCCGCATCACCTTCGACGGTACGGATGAAGTTTTTGAGGTCCTTGATACCGTCTCCGGCGGTTTCAAGGCCAGTTTCGAATACGATACCGATGGCGAGGCGGGCAAACCCGGTGAGCACGAGGTGATGATCCTTGAAAAAACGTATATCGTGAACGTCCCTCCCGCAGAGATTCTCTACAACGTGAACAAAAAGGGAGCGGTCAATCTGGCCGATCGATATATCGAATGGGAAATTGATCTTGTCGCCACCCGGGACGGAGAGCATCTTGATCTGGGCGGTTATTATTTTGCCGACAGTCTCGGCAGCGTCGGTTCGTATCTGGACCAGACCTTCACCGTGAACGGTATACCCGCGGCACCGCTGGTGGAGGGTAACGAGCTCAGTTATCCCTTCCCGCAGGGCTCAACCAGCCCCCGGAAGATCACCTTCCGGACCGAGATTCCCGAGAGCAGCTATCTGGCCACCTCGGAGCAGAGAGTGACCAACATAGCACAGCTTCTGGACAGTGAAGAGAAGTTTATCGAGGAAGGGAGGATCACTGTCTGGTTTACCCCCCGGTGGATCGAGAAAGACGGCACTGCCAGTGACAGCGGCAGCGGTGGCATTTACGATCCGACCGGCCGCACCATCACCTGGACGATCATCGCCAACTATATGGAAGCGTCGCTGAAGGAAGTGGTGATCACCGATCTTCTTCCCGCGGGGTTGGAGCTGGATTCGGCCTACTGGCAAAAGTGGGACGATTCAGGCTGGGAGGATGATCGGACGGAGATCGCCCCCGATGCGGCGGGTGAATACGACATCGGCGATATCGACACCAGAATTTTGCTCACCATCACGGCCCGGGTGCCCGATGAAGCGTATACCGCGGGAATTACTACATATAAAAACACGGCAACGATCCGCTGGAAAGGGCTTACGGGCACTGCGCCCGGATCGGGCCGCGAAGTCGGGTTGGGCTACAACGCTATCGGTAAATCAGGTTCAGTGAAGGATATATCAAGGGGAATCATCTCCTGGACGGTGACCGTTGATCCGCGGGGCCAGGAGATCCCAGACCTGAAGGTCTACGATCTTCTGGTCTACGGAGACAGCACCAGCGGCTTCAGCCTCTCCGGAACCGCCGGTTTCCCGGACGGTCTCGATCCGCAAGCGCTGACCCCCCGCTACGATCAGAAGTATATCCCTGGCACCTTCACCGGAACCGACCTCAACCTGGTCGTTCATCCCATCACCCGGGACGGCAAGCAGGTGGCCGATCTGCTGGAGGTTACCGAATTTTCCACCAGCAAACAATCCTTCACTTTCGAAAGCCAGATCGTCAACCCCGCTATTTTCGCCGGAAACAAGGGTACCACGCTGCGGAATAACGCTGCACTCTACAGCGGCAGCCGCAAGCTGAATGAAGCTGCGCGTTCGGTAACCTTTACCAGCAATAGCCTGGCCAAGGAGATGCTGAAGCGCGGCCACCTCGCCGATCCGGCGTCCGGGGTCAATGATCACACCACGAACGCCGCCGAGGGGTTTGATTACCGGGACAAATCGGTGCTCTTTCGCCTGAGCGTCAATGCCGACGGCCTCGATCTGACCAATATGGAGAACGCGGCGGGAGAGCTGCTCGGCGAGGCCACCGTCATCGACACCCTGCCTGCGGGATGGGAGTTCGCCGATATTGTTGACGGCGCAGCCTACCTGATCTTTGCCGGTAAAAAGAGCGGCGATACAGTGGAAGCAACAGGCGAGCCCCTGGCTCCCGGTGACCTGCCCGGGTTCGCTGCAGCCTTTGACGCTGCAACGCACACCGCCGCCTTCACCTTCGATCCCCTGGATCAGCCCTACGTGATCCTGCTGAAAGCAAGGCCCGGCAGCGAGATCCTTCATCATTACTTTTGGGATGGCGCAAGAACAACTTTCGAGACGACAGAGTGCAACACCCTTTCGCTTCACACCGATAGATGGCCTGACGGTATCTCCACCTACCGCGATGTCACCATTACCAGCCGGTACCTCGATAAAACTTATGAACTTCCGGAAGAGGGTGCGATCCGCTGGATCGTGGATTACCGGCCCAGCGATCTGCCCCTGGGAGGGACAAAGCTCCTTGACCGGCTCGCTGCGGGGGTGGAGCTGCGCACCGATTCCAGCGGGACGCTGCTGCTCGGGGACAATATCACCGTTCACGAGGGGATCCTGCAAAACGACGGCAGCTACAGTTACCCCGAGGAGAACAAGGTTACCCTGGTCATCGATGACAATATCGCCTATGACCGGGATAGCAGAGAGCTTGCCTTCATCATCCCCGATGAGAGCAAAGCCTACCGGTTCACCTATCTCACCGATATTACCGGGGAAAATCTGGGCAACCTCACCATCTCCAAGACCGTGGCTGGCAACGGGGGCGACGCTGAAAAGGAGTTCGAGTTTACGGTGGAGTTCACTCCTCCCGAGGGGATGCCTCTGCTCTACAGCTATACCCGGAACGATGATCCCGAA
>JAAZPS010000387.1 GCA_012797095.1 Bacillota bacterium
AAACCGAGACGGCGGAAGAGATTACCGAAGAGCCCGGGGATCCGGCAGAGCCTGCTCCGGAGGAAGCCGCTCCTGCCCGGGAGGAGTCCCCCACCACCGTGAGCACTCCCCCCGAGGAGAGCGACCCGGAATCAGACCCGGGAGCAGGGGCTGATCAAGCGGAGCCGGAGACGGCAGGGGCAAGCGAGGAAGAAGGAGGCCTTTTCCCGCCGGAAAAGGAGCAAGAGACGGAAACCGGAGATACCGGTTTGGAAGCCGCCGCCCTCGGGGAGGAGGAGCCTCTTACTGCCGGAACCGCCCCTGATGAGGAGATTGCCCCGGAGGCGGTCGGTCAACCGAAGACCGACGAAGAGGCGGAACCGGGAGCGGTTCCGCCGGCGGTAGATGAGCTTCTGCCGGGGGCAGGCACCTTTCCCGAAGAGCTCCTCCCGAAGGCGGAGATGGCAGAAAAGAGCGAAGCAGGGGCAGAGGAGGGGGAAGAAGAATACCTTTTCTCGCCAAAAAAGGAGCGAGAGACGGAGAGCGAGGATACCGGGCTGGAGGCAGCCACCCTCGACAGGGAGGAACCCCTTCCTGCCGGGACCGCCCCTGATGAGGGGTTTGCCCCGGAGGCGGACGGGCAGCCGGAGACCGACGAAGGGGCGGAACTGGAAGCGGCCCCGCCGGCGGTAGATGAGCTTCTACCGGAGGCAAGCACCTTTCCCGAAGAGATCCCCCCGGAGGCGGAGATGGCAGAAGAGAGCGAAGCTGGGGCAGAAGAACTGGAACCGCTCGCTGTTGAACCGGCTGACCTCACCCGGTCTTTTGACTCTTCCCGGGCAGAACAGCTGCTCGAGCAGATCTACACCGATCAGGAAAAGGAACCCCACGGCATCCTTGCCGCAGGGGCAGGGGAGCCCGATGGACGGGCTCAAGCTGCACTCATCCATGCCCGCCAGGTGATCGCGGGAATCATGCTGGTGTTGGGCGGCGCCATCGCTGCCGCCACGACCTATTTCTACGCAGTCAGCGGTACGATCTACTACCTTATCTCGGCAGCGGCGGTTATCTTTGGCCTTGCCGGATTTTTTCGCGGTCTCTCCGGCTGGTTGAAGTTAAGACCCTGGCATAACGACGACAACTCCACTCCGCAACAGGAACCCCGATAGAACTGACGCCTCTTCCGGGGCCAATTACTCCCGAACCGAAAACCGATCCTGACGGTAAAAAACATTATCATAGGAAAGGGGCTTTCCATATTCCGCAGCTTCCCAGGGACTGTCCAGGGAAGAATATTTTTTCATGGCGGCGGTATCCTTACCGGAAAAACGGAGAAGAACGCTGTCCACATGCTTGATCTCCCGTGCAGAAAGAATCTCCAGGGCAGGCTCTATCAGCGGCAGATATTTCTTCTGGGGATCCTTGAAATGATCGCTCCGCACTGCTGCAAGTTCCCTTTTCTCCTCCATCTCCTCGACCAACGGAGCAAACTCAACCGGCACCGGCCCGTGATAATCCTTGATATAGGTTAAACCCATCAGATTCTCGCGGTATCGTTCGTAGTAATCAAAGTCGATAAAGTAAAGGAGCTTGTGCAGCACCGTCTCGCCAACAGCGGGCCTGGCGCCTACCTCGTGCAAAATGTAGAGGAGCACCTGCCTGAACTTGTCCAGGCTCTTTTCGGTGATCCGGATCTGCACCTCGACCGGCTGCTCGACCGGCTCTTTCCCATCTCCGGCAAGCACCCGGGGCTCCTCCTTTTCCAGAAGATTTTTCAGCGACATCTCGAAGATCAGGGCGAGTTTCTCCGCTTCGTGCAGGGTTAAATCTCTTTTTCCATATTCGATCCGCTTGTAGGTGGAGCGGGAGATGCCCAGCTTTGATGCCAGATATTTCTGGGTCATCTTGCGCCTGGTACGTTGCTGCTGGATGAACCGGCCGATCATGAAGGTCCCCCCTTCCGCAATAGAGCAATTCCCCAAATATCGCCCGTTTTCCTTTATTATTCTGTAAATCTGCAGCGGTTTTACTGATATATTGCGGGAATCTTCCGGGCTGTGCCCTCACGATGACAGGAGTGCAGCACCGGTCCGGGCGGGTGCTGCTTCTGCAGTGACCGCCGCACCGGGCTGTCGAAGGTTGAGACAGGCTCCTTTCGGTCGAGAAACCGGGACGGTCATGGTGAGAAACTTATCTTTTCCCCAACGGGTTAAATGTGAGTTGAAGAGCATTACCACCCGTCCGGGATCAAGGGGTGCGCCTCCGCGGCAGGCCGGGCAGGGCCCAGCTGCGTTCGCCGCCCACCCTGATATCGCGGCGCAGAAAGAGAAGCCAGGCAGCGGCTGCAGCGAGCAGGGAGACTGCCAGCAAACCGGCGAGCCAGCGGCCGTTTAACCCTTCCACCGCGAGACCGCCTTGATAGTAGTAAAGCGGTGTATACCTGACTACCGGCTCCAGCCTGTCGCTGATATTGGAAAGCCCCAGCAGCAGATAGTTTCCGACCAGCAGTGCCCCGGTGAACATACCGGCCAGACGCGCCGCAGGCATAACCATGCTCAGCAGCAGGGCAACGGTTGCAAAGAGCAGCAGCACCGCCAGAAGGGGCAGGAAGGGCAGGAGCAGCTCCAAAGGAGTGAGCGCCAACCCCACCCTGCCGGCGGGCAGCACCCAGCTAAGCCAGCCTACCGCCAGGACCAGGACCAGGGCCGCAGCCAGGCCGAGCAGCCTGCCGCAGAAAAGAGCCGAGCGGCTCACCGGGTGAGCCAGCACCAGATCAAGAATGCCTTTCTCCTCATCACCGGCCAGCAAACCGGCTCCGGCGCTCACCGCCAGGATGCCGATGATCAGGTGCAGGTACGAGAAATAGTATACATCAAGGTAGCCCATGGGGGTACCGATAAGGTAGATATTCTGGAAAAAAGCATGCATCGCTTCGGGAAACATAGCCACAAAGTCTGCGGTCATATCGCCCATCTCCACCATGGAGGGATAGAAGAAAGACATCAGGAGGCCGTAAAGGCCGATGCCGACAGCCCAACCGATGATCTGTCCGCGTAGGCGGCGCAGGGTATGTTTGAACTCTGCCAACACCTTCAGCCCCCCTTTCCTTTCCCATCATCTCGGTAATAAGCCAGGAAAAGCTCTTCCAGCGACAGGTGCTCGCTCTGCAGGTCGCTGACCGGAAATGAGGCCAGCGCCTTGATCAGGCGATCCACCTCCCCCTCCACCTGTAAAGTTATCTCCATACCATCGGTCGACCCCACCGGCAAGACGCCTGGCAATGCGATCAGGGGGGTAACCTCCACCGGCTCGCTGAAACGAACCCGGTAGCGGCGCAGTGACATATCGATGAGCCGACCGGGCGCAGCTTCTTCTACGATCACGCCTCTGCGAATAATGGCGACCCGTTCAGCGATCGCTTCCACCTCGCTGATCACGTGTGAAGAAAAGAAAACGGTGGCCCCGCCGTCACGAGCCTCCCTGAGAAGGCGGTAGACCTCCTGCTGCATGAGCGGATCCAGTCCGCTGGTCGGCTCATCAAGCAGCAGCAGTTCGGGACGGTGCATCAGCGCCTGGATCAGGCCCACCTTCTGCTTGTTGCCTTTGGAAAGATTTTTTATCGGCACCGCCGGATCCAGCTCAAGCCTGCCGGCAAGGTGAAGAACAAAGCTCCAGTCGCTGCGGCGGCCGCGCAGCTCATTCAGATAGTGCAGCGCCTGCGCCACTGTCAGGTTGCCTTCCATATTCAGTTCGCCGGGCAGGTAGCCCGTGCGAGCACGAACGGCAACGGGATCTTTCGCCGGATCGAGACCCAATACCCGCATCCGACCGGATCGAGGCCGGATCAGGTCAAGGAGACAACGGATGGTGGTGGTTTTGCCGGCCCCGTTGGGGCCAAGAAAACCCAGAATCTCGCCGCGCTTCACCCGCAGATCTACCCCGCGCAGCGCCTTCACGGATCCGTAAGTCTTGGTCAATCCCTCTATCTCGATGGCCGGAGCAGCTATCATTTTTCTTCCTTTCCCGATCCCAGCAGTAGAATTCATCATACACGGTACGCCCGCTAACAATATTATAACCGATCCTGATTATTCTGGCTATTCCCTGGATATATTTCGGGACCGCCCCTTTTGATAGGCCCCGTTAGCAGAGCTCGGCCCCCGGATGAATTCGCCACCGCAAGAAGGATCTCCCCGACTTCCCCGGCGGAAGTGGCAGGTTTATGAAAGATTTCCGCGAATACTGATCGCTTAGCAGCAGTGGCAACAACAACCGCCGGCACCGCTCTGTGGGATTGTCTTTTTGACAGATCCTTTAAAACAGACTCAATTACCTGGAGGTGGCCAAAGTGACTGCATTGCCGTACAGAACATTTATGGAAGAAGTAAGAAATAGATTGGCCCAAAAATCAAGGGATGAGTTGAAAGAACTGCTTCTACAATGGGCTGCCGACCAGCCGGCGGCAAACCGCAGCACCTTTTTTGCTCATCTTACCATCAGGCAAAAAGAGAAACTGTCCAGGAAGGAACTGACCTCGCTCATAAATACAGCAAAAGCGTTCACCACAAGGGTCACTGAAGGCTGTTACTGCGACGGCTGGGGCTGGGATGAAGCGATCTGCGAGGAGCGTTCCTGGGGTGATGAAAGCTGGGTTGCAGAAGCCGAAGTGCTCTTCGGCGCAGCCAGAGAAATTTTGGACGCCGGCTATCACCGGGAGGCAGCCGAGGTTTACCGGATGCTGTTTGAGAGCATCGATCAGGGTACAGATTCCGGTAATCTGCCGGGGCAGGACTGCCCCTACGATATGCTGGATCTTGATCTCGACGAGATTGTCTCACTGTACCTGCGGGCAATCTATCTGGAAGCTAGACCCGCGGACCGTCCGGCAAAATTGCTTGCGGAGATGAACGGATTCAGGTATTTCTGCCCTGCTGTGAGCCTTGACCGGATCATCAATGCCCTGGAAGGGGAGCTCCCCGATCTTCAACTGTTCCTCTCTCCGTGGATCGAACAGCTTCAAAATAGCACCAGCTGCCATAAAAGTACCCTGCTGCGCGAAGCGATTACGCTGCAGGGCGGCACCGCGGCCATTGCCCGCTTTGCCAGGGAAAATGCCGCCAAACACCCATACGCTTTCCTGGACTGGATCGAGGAGCTGAAAAAAAAGGGCGACCCGGCGCCCGTGCTGGCCGCCGCCAGGGAGGCACTGAAGATGATCCCCGAGGAC
>JAAZPS010000388.1 GCA_012797095.1 Bacillota bacterium
AGTTTCAACCCACGCCCCCACGCGGGGGGCGACACTGTAAAAGAGATCAGGGTTATAATTGATCTCGTTTCAACCCACGCCCCCACGCGGGGGGCGACGCGGGGGGATGCCCACAAGCCGCTATCGGCTCGTGTTTCAACCCACGCCCCCACGCGGGGGGCGACAGTATAGCTGAAAATACCTGTAACCACAGCGTTTTGACATAGCATTTCGCGAAACCATTGTATTAAAGCTTAATTTATCGCTAGCTTTTGGCTAAAAGACCCAAAGACCTTGATAAGACAAGCTGTGCGAAATGATGTGTGATTATATGTTAGCTTATGGTTCGCAAAATAGGTTTTCCGAAGAAACAATTAAAACCACAGGAAAATATCATAAACAACCTTATATATTTGTCAAAGAACATACGCCCTATATCCCTATATGCAAATCGTCACGGAGTTTTTAACGTGCTAAATGATTATAGTCCCCTCCGGATCAAACGCAGGTTTTGCCCCAACATGCTCAATCCTTTTTTTCCAGTTAGCACCCAAATAATAGTAACGCAGGCTATCTTCCTTTTGATCAATAATTTTCTCCAAGCTATTTTTTAGCATGACAAATTGTGCGGGATCCAGCATACACTCAAAAACAGAATTCTGAACTCTTTGTCCGTAATTTACACATTGCTTTGCCACATGCCGCAGTCTTTTTTTACCCTCCGGCGTAACAGTGCTTACATCATAGGTTACCAGCACCATCATAGCTATGCATCATCCCTTTTATCGCCATACAAATGGCGGGTAGCTTGCCAGATCGCCCCGCAAATGCCTGGCCAACAATAACGCTTGGGCGTACGGCAAAAGGCCCACTGGAATCTTCTCTTCAAGGAAGGGATGGACCAGCGTATCCCTTTTTCTTTTCTGCCAACTTTCAAGAATCACTTTCCTGGCATCATCTTTAAACATCACGCCGCCCGATCCTTTTTCAATGAAATCGCTTGCGCCAAGTTGCTGTCGGTTTATAAGATTTAAAGCTAGCCTATCTGCCATGTAAGGCCTAAATTCCTCCATCAGATCGAGAGCCAGCCCCAATCTGCCCGGCCGATCCCGGTGGAGATATCCCACGTAAGGATCGAGCCCAACCGTCTGCAGAGCAGACTTGGTATCATGAAGGAGAAGCGTGTAAAGAAAAGAGAGTAATGCGTTGACATTATCGCGAGGAGGCCGCCGGCTCCGGCCCCGCATGAAAAAGTGGTTCTTTTGATTCACTATGAGTTGATCAAAAACAGAAAAATAGCTGCGGGCCGATTCACCCTCGATGCCTCTCACTTCGTCCAATCCCGGCTTTTTGCTCAGCTTAAGTACATTTCGCGCCATCAGTTTGCTGACTTTTTCTACCTCGCCGGTTTCCATCCTATCACCATAATCACTTACAAATCGCCGCAAGACCGTCCTGCAATTGGCTATCTTTCCGATGATAAATGTTGATGCCAGCGTTGCTGACTCCTGTTCTGAATCAGCCAAACGGTATTGTGTTCTTCTCAACAGGACATTGCCCCTGGGCGTTCCTTGAACCGTAGCAAAATGTCTTCCGTATTCGGTGAGGAAGGAAACCGTGACATTTTTCTCCACGCACATACCCAGAAGACCCGGACTGGCTCCCATATGACCAAAGGTGACAATCCCTTCTAGGTAATGGATTGGTGTCCTGAACACTTCCTCATTTGCAATCTTGACGACCAAGTTCTCGCCATCTTTAGACAGATACGCCTCGGGGTTGGTTACATACAGCACATTTAACATTTTTCGCATCTGTTATTTTTCTCCGCCGCTTATTCGCTTATCATGCCTTCCACTATAGTCGCCATGTAAATTTCAACCTTTTTACCGCTTCCGCCGAGCTTCGGCAGACAGACATCCTTCATGGAACAGTTCTTGCAATGTGAGCCTTTTACCGTTGGTGGGGTGATCCCATGGGCAAACAACAGGTGCATTTTATCAGCCAATATTTTTACCCTCGTTCTGAGCTGGTCATTAAATTCGACCCTATGCCTATGTCTTGTTTCACCATAGTACATATAACCGTAGACCAACGTCATGCCGAGCATCTCTTCAAGGCAGATGGCCTGAGCGCAAAGCTGAACTTCGTCCCGATCATCGGGTTTGGGCTTACCCCTTTTATACTCTACAATGCTATAGGCACTGCTACTTTGACCATCCTGATTACGGTGTATTTCCAGCACATCGGCAATGCCAAACAGCCCCAAGCTTCTGGATTGCAGGGGGACGGATCTGATGATCCTTACTTCACCACGTGATTCGGTAAAGTAAGGATCATCAACTCGCTCATGAAGAAGCCTGCCTTCAGCGGTGCGCAGGTTCTCCACCCACTGGTTTTCTACATGAATCAGCCCCCATTGCCGTTCACAGAAGGCAAAATGCTGGATGCCGGACAGGGGAAGTAAGTCTTCTTCTTCGTATTTCAAAGGTCACCTCAGACCCGTTCGTGTATCGATACTTCAGGGGGCACCTGGTCTTTTAAAGTTATAACCGTATAATCAGAAAAGTCTCTGGCCGGCCTATTTTCGTCTTTACGCTTAACAATAACTGAATCAAAGAGCCTTTGAACTGGTACATTGCCCATTCTGGAAGAGTGTTCAAAAATGATCAGCTTTCTTGTTCCCATAAGCCCACGGGCAGCGGAGCGATCGTGCTCGAACATTTCCTCAAGCGCTTCCCAAAACAAATCGAGATCCCCACCGGAAAAGCCGGTCTGATTCCCCAAGGGGGCTGATACAAAACCATGGGCGCGATACAGGCCGTAGGGTACGGTAAATTTACGGCCCATCGTACGATTATCACCGCCCTGTTTTTCAGCTTCCGCTTCGGTTGTAACAGCCATGCGCGTAATACTATGCTCGAGTGAAACAACAGGATCTACTGAACGGGCAAATGTTAACTGGACCGGACCCCGCACTTGACCCGCATTAGCACCAGTGGAAAGAACAGCGCCAAATGTCCTTATATCGAAGAAGTTTTGGCATAAAAATTGTTTGGCACGATCGATTTCTTTCCCCTGCCCCTGACCTTCCTTGTTACGTTTTTTTCCATCGGCGGGATCAGCAGGATCCTCTTTCAAATCGATCCCCAGGCTGATGTAAGCTTGTTCAATTGTTTTATTAAGAACGGCCTTTTCCTTGATGAATATTCCATAGGGTGGTTTATCATCGTATTTTAACCCAACATAATTTCTCACCTTTCGTTTTAAACAGACATCTGTGACCAGGCCATGCCCGGTTTCAGCATCCACGCGGGGCAAATTGCCTGCATCGGGATCCCCATTTGGGTTTCCATCCTTGACGTCAAAAAGAATGACAAAATCATAACGTTTCTGGATCGGTTCATTTTTGTTCATGATTTACACCCTTTCATTTCTCATTTAATTCAACGCGCTTCTTCTTTCACTTTTTTTGTAAAGAACGCTTGTCTCTGATGATAGTATCCGATTGCAAAACGCCCTTGCTCATGCAGATCGAGGTGCGACTGAAAATCACTAAAATGGCTCATGATTTCCCCAAGCAGGCTCTCAAAGTAAATAATTCTTCCCTTGTTCTCGATTTTTGCCAGATGGTGATTCTTTAATCGCAACAAAATTGGGAATACAGTCACTGGACTTGCACAGGCAGCGCCATAGAAACGTTCCCGGATTGTCGCATTAATCGTCGGGTTGGCCTCCTCCTGCACTTTTTCAAGTACGGCAAATAATCTTCCTAGCTGATAACCGGCAGAGGGTTGGGAGATGTCCAATTCCATACTGACCTCCTTTTGATCAGGATTGGGGTAATATCGACAGTAGCGATTCAAATAAGCCTTTATCAACGCCGCACGGATCGGTTTAACCCCGAACTTGGTATCGCTTCTAATCCGCCGCAGCGCCGCCTGAAGAAGCGTGGCTGGATACGGCGACCCGTTCAGAATGGATCCCATAAAATCACCGGCAAGATTAGGAGGGATATTTTCACTTTTATCCTGTGTGGCTACATTTACCATTACCCGCCATATGGAGTAGAATTCCGGCTCAGAAGGCGGTTTTACAATCGCAAAATCCTCAAAATGCTGCTTGATCCTGGAGGCAAACTGGGATATCGTCCCAACTTGCCAGAAACGGACAGCAATCCTAGCAGCATTCGGAGAAAGGCCGAGTACATAAAAACAGCTATCGCCATCATCATCCAGGTATGTGCCACTATTGATTGATTTAAAAAGTGCTTTCACTTTTTCCGTTCCCGCGTCGGGGTTATCTTTTTCCGGTTCTTTAAAAAAGAAGGAGAAGTCTGATTCAAAAGATGATTTTTTTTCGGACCAGAATACTGTTGAGGCGTCACCTATTAGCATTCTTTGCGTCTTTGATTTGAGCAGGGTGTTCAAAGCTGTAACATAGGCAAATTCTGAAGACTTTATCACAGGGGCGTTGTAAGCCTGCTCTTTGCCATAAGAGTCATAGCCGCTGTTTCTCTGGAACCCCACCAAGCTTTTCGTATCTTTGTTGATCGGTGTACGACCATGCGTTCTTGCGATCTCTCCAAACTCACCGGTGATCAGACACGTGCCGGTGTGGATAGTTGGATCTGATCCTTCCACATCTTTTCCCTTTCCTGCAGCTTCTATATTGCCGGCAATGTGTTCCCTCACTTTCTCTCGACACGGTACCGGAACATCTGAAGAAGCTAACCGAAAAGACATGTTGCATTGAGGAGCTTTTAAACAATCCAGGATTTGTGGAGACGCGATTGCCTTATTAAATCCGTCATCTCTCTTGTAGAACTCCATCATTGCTTTAACCCCGGCATCCTCTTTTAAATTATCGGGAAGACTTTGTAATGAGTTCAGCCAGGTTTGGTGCTGTTTTGATGATTTTTTATCGTCAGTTGGTAACCCAAGTAAATAGCCAATATGATCCCACAACAAAAAAGTGGTTTCATAGCTTCTCTTCCCACTACGCAAAGTTGATCTGGGCAGTAAGAACGATTTGGCGATCAATCTTTTACCCACTTTTTCACGTGTATCTTCGATATTGATAAATTCGCCCTTTTCGCTGATAACAATCAAAAATTGAAGATCCTTTATCTCAAACCCCTCCGGTGCCATCCCGCTATCCAGATCCGCCGCTTTGCGATCGTAGTATCCTTTCAGCGCTTGAAGGATCATCCCCTGACCACCACTTCCCTGCGGTCGGTATTCACCACTCCCTTATCGATATACGCTCGAAAGAATTGAGGTGTCGGATCTTGCGCATCCCGATCAAAGTCCATATCATAAAGCATAAAACCCAGATCCCGCGTTTCATCAATGGTTTTTGCAGGTTCGGCTTCAGGCTCTACTAGCTTGAAATAACACGCAAATTCCCTGCAGCCCAGGTACGGCCTATGAAAACATTGGCCCTTTTTTGCCCGTCGTTCAAACATTGCAGCATATTTAGCCGGGGTCTCATTCATTCTCACTATTTCTTGCGCTTCTTGTTCCTCTGCCCAATACTCCGGCGTTACGGGGCAGTTTGTTGTTCTTTCCGCCGGAGGGATAAAATCGAAGTGCCCATGAATACGGTATCTAACATCCCTTAAAAAAAGTCCGGCCCGCTGTTGCCTTTCGTCCTCAATGAACAGCCCCATGGGTTTACCCTTTTCACCCGATAGCTGTTTCGCTGTAGGGCCGATCGCTCTTTTACCCACTTCATTGCGACGGACGGTAATCCATTTTATGGGGTTGAGGACCTCTATCTTGGTTATTTTCCATTTTATTGCCGGTTTCCATAGAATAGATTCAAAAATCGCCCTGGCTGCCGATGGCGTGATCAGATCGTAACTCACTCGTTCCACCTTCATTTCGGGTCGCGTAAAACATGCAAAATCACCCCACACTTCTAAACACCAATTGTGCACCGAATCACCGCCTCTCTAAATTATAAAATGCCCCGGATCAAAAAGAATCTTATCAGCAAGGAGCCCTGTATCATTTGAATAATTGATGTTTGAGTTAAGAGCATAAATATTAGGATATACCTCTGCAACAGTGCCCTGTTGAAGCATCTGAAAAAAATCATCTTTGTAGATATTTACCGTGTACCTTTGAAGTTTTCGCATTAACCATCGTTCCGGACCATTGGATTTCAAAAGTCTGATCAGCCTGTCGCTTTCTCCATAGCTGACAATTATTGTTTTTTGAATGGAATCATCAATAATCCTGAACCTCTGCGCCGCTGTTCGAAAGAAAATGCCACACTCCGCACGATCCGGTTTTAGCAATGTTTTGATGTCTTTCGAATCTAGAGAATTTGCTTTCCAGTAAAGTTCAGAGAAATATTTTTCAAATAGGCTATAGTCGAGGGGGTCAACATTACTGTTTATCAAAATACTGCGAGCTGTGTCGGCTGCCTTGCGTAAAATCCCCAAGGGCGCTTTTTGGGGGGGGATAAAAACAATCACCCTTCCAAGCGTTGCTAGTTTACCCTCACGGTTGCACCGTCCCGCTGCCTGTGCTATCGAATCCAAACCAGCAAAAGCCCTGTAAACTACCGGGAAGTCAATATCTACACCTGCCTCCACAAGCTGGGTGGAGATAACCCTGACAGTCTTATTATTTTCTAAACCTACTTTTATATTTTTAATGGTTTCGCTGCGATGCTGCCCACACATTAATGCAGACAAATGGAAGGTCCCCGTGGGCATCAAGCTGTGCAGATCAAGGCAACTTTTTCGATCTGAAACAACACAGAGAACCTGTTCATGTTTTTGTAACTGTTCTGCAACCTCCTCCCAAGTAGATTCGGAATGAAGATCTTCGGGTAGTTCGACTTGCACTCTTTTGAGCGAGCCATAAAGGTTTTCAACTTCTTTGCTGTCTCCAATTATTTCATTGATATTTTTCAGTCCGGCAAAAATTCGTCCATCGACCCATCTTTCCCCAAATGCCGGTTGCGTTGCAGTCGAGATAACAACACTTACATTATAGTGGTCCACCAACAATTGAATTGTTTCAAGAATTGGATTTAAGTAGTCCACCGGGACCAGCTGTGCTTCATCAAACACCACAACCGATCTAACGATGTTATGTAGTTTTCGGCAACGACTTGATTTAGCTGCAAAAAGTGACTCAAAAAACTGTACCGATGTAGTTACAATGACCGGCGCATCCCAGTTTTCCGAGGCAAGCCGGGTTTTAAGTGTTGATTCACCCTCATCCAGGTTTGAATGATGCTCCACAACCTGATCCGCCCCCAATGCCAAGCGAAGCACTTCAGCGTTTTGTTCAATTATGCTTGTGTACGGAATTACATAGATCAAACGATCCAAATTATGTTTTACAGCATGCTCCAGTCCAAATGCGAGGCTGGATAAAGTCTTTCCCCCACCTGTCGGCACAGACAGGGAAAATATCCCTTGGGGCTCACTGGCCATTTGTACGCATTTCTTCCGAATTTCTCTTCTGGTTTTATTGACCTCCGTATCTTCAGAGGTTTCTTCCAGCTGCTTGACAAAATCATTTAACCGCAGCAACAGCTGTGGTATTGAACAGTAATCGCCTCTGAAACCAGCCTGTACATCATCCATATAAAATTCGGTATCTAAAAAATCTGCATCCACCAAGCTGGAGTACAGCATCCTGATCCATAGGGAAAGATCCAGCCCATTGTCGAATTTCCAGGGCAGATTACCTGGCTTCAACTTTCTGATTTTTTCGCTGATCTGTGTGGCAACATCACATAAATCAGCAACTTGATTTTCCCGGAATTGGAGAGCTGATTGGCCCGCCCCCTCTGCCGCCGACCAATCCGGCAGGCCTGCATGATGGCCTGCAATGCAATAGGCCAAAACCCTTCCATGTGCTTTGCCGTACAACTCTTCAACCAACTTGGCGCCATGAATAGCATGCTGTATTTTCCCTATTTTCCCTACCAAATTGGACTCTTCTTCATGGCCATACCCACTTTTCCGCCTAATGTAATTCTGCCATACTTGTCTGCCTTTGCCAGCATCGTGGGAAAAACCCGCGGCAACCCCCCAACTTTCAGAGCCAAATTTTTTAGAAAATTCCCCGGCCAGTTTGGCAGTATTCTTCAAATGATCTAATAACGAATGGGGTACTGCCCAAGTACCGTCGTCTTTTCTTTTCACATGGGCGATATACATATCTTCCACATAATCCACATCCCTGTTAATAAGTGCTGATTGTAACATCCTGTTAATGCTTAACCTGTTCTTTGAAAACCGATAGCACCAAGATTTGACCATACCCGTAAATCTATATGAATAATAACATGTTAGGGATGCCATCTATTGACATACCAAAACAAATAATAAGATTTATTATTTATTTTGGTTCAAATACAGGGAAGAAGCAGCATTCAATTCGTCGGATACTGCTGAAAGTAGTTTTTCTGGAGCCAACACTTTTGCATCCGGGCCGAAACTCAGGATCCACCTTTTAACCTGAAAAAGGCCACTTGTGCGCATATAAAAAATTACCGAACCATCTTTGTTATCCACTATCTCCTGGGTGGGGTGCCATACTTTCTCTTTAATCCAGCGGGCCTGTTCTGGGCTGAACCAAATCTTAACCTGATAAGTTTCCGGTCCTTTAAACATCTGGAAAGCATCGCCAATATAATCTTTTGAATTATAACCTTTGTTCATGACAAATATATCTTCGGTAACAGTTAATGTCCGGATTCGATCCAGAGCAAATATACGGATCTCATTTCTGAGTTTGCAAAAACCGATAAGATACCATGCCTCCCGATAAAAACGTATCTGGTAGGGATCGACCAATCGTTCCTGGCAGATATCGCGAGCAATTGAGTAGTGTACTATTTTAATTGTTCTATTCTCTTTTATAGCCCCCCCGATAATGGAAAAAAGATTGGCAATCCTTTTTTCTTCACCCCGGAACGGATCAAGATCGAAGGATATGTAATCAGACAGTTGTCCGAAATCGATGTTCACAGTTTCTTGAAGACTTAAACATATCTTCTTGAAAGCACTGGCTATTGTTTGTTCATATGGCGTTCCCTTGCATTTCGCCAGGAGATTATGTCCGAGGAACAAAGCCAGTATTTCACCCTCAGTGAATTTGAGAAGGCCCAATGAATATCCTGCCTCAGTGTAATAATAGCCCCTTTGTCTGGGGCAGTACTTCAAAGGTGCCTGAAGACTATCTTTTAGAAATTCCACATCACGCAATATGGTCCTCCGGCTAACTTCCAAACGTTCCGCAAGATCACGCGAGTTGGGATAACCGCCAGCCTTGATCATCTTGTCGATAAAAGAGAATCGGTATAACTGTGGACGAGTGGTTTCCGAAAAATTAAAGACCATTTAACACACCCTATATCCTGATACAAAGATAATAAATCGAAGCATCTGATAATTATTTTAACTTACATTACATTTCGCGTCAATGTTCAGTCAATTTAATCCGGAAATACCTTTTGCTTAAGCAACTTCGGCATACTATTTTCCTCCCTATTCCTGATCATGGCATTATCTCCAGAAGGCCCCTCCCCCTAAAGGTGAGAAGTGCAACAGGACCCGGGCTGGGGTTTCATGATCAGCCGACAGCCGAATGATAATGAAAATTTACCCCTTACCGGGATTTATGGGCTGGCTGCAAAAGAGCGGCGCACTTAAGATTGCCCGACCCATGGCGACAAATACGATTCCCCCGCGACCCGGTCCGGGAGCTGAAACTGTCGAATGATAATGAAAATATCGGGTTCACCGGGTTTTCGGATGAGCGAACGGCAGGGAATGAAGATTGGGAATGGAAGTAATAGTTTGAAGACAGCCGGTGTTTTTCATTCTGTCCGGCACACAGAGCAGAGGAGGAACAAAACGTGGAGATAAAATGGTACGGCACGGCTGGTATCTCTTTCCAGTCAGGGGATAAAACGATCCTCTTTGATCCCTTTTTCCCGATGAACAGCGAGCTGCCGGCGCCGGATCTGGCGGAGCTGGCTGCTTGCGGGGAGATTTTCATCACCCACGGGCATTTCGATCATCTCCTCGATATCCCGAAGGTGGTCGCCAGCGGGGGAGGACCGGTCCACTGCTCCGGCGAGGCGGCGGAGACCCTGAGACGCGAGGGGGTCAGGGAGACGGATATCAAAACGATCAAACCGGGAGATCGGCTCGAACGGGGTCCTTTCAGGATCACCATCTACCGGAGCAAACATATCCGCTTTGACGGCAGGCTGATCGCGCGGACCGTGTTCAACCGCAGGGTGATCTCGTACCGCCGCAATCTGGGAGTCTTGATCCGGGAGAATTTTCGTTATCCCAAAGGGGAGATGCTCGCCTATTTCCTGGAGGTGGAGAAGAAAAGGATCCTCCATCTGGGCAGCCTGAACCTGGATGAACAGGAGCGCTATCCCGAAAAGATCGATCTTCTGACGCTCCCCTACCAGGGGCGCTCCGATCTGGAAAGCTACACCATGAAATTCATCGAGCGGCTGCGTCCCCGGAAGATCTACCTGCATCATTTCGACGACTCTTTTCCCCCCATCTCCAGTCCGATAGAGGTGCAGCCGTTTATCCGCTCTCTCAAAAAGAATTTCCCGAAGATCGGGGTAATTACCCCCCGGGTTTTCAGATCAGTGCAGTACTGAAATAGCGCTCCACCCGGTCCGCCAGGATCGTAGCCACCCTCTTTTCCCGACCGAACCGCTGCGTCGCTCTGGAGGAGGCCCAGACATTGGCCCCTGAAGAGGTCCCGACAAGTAACCCCTGAACCTTGGCCAGATTCCTGGCCGTCTTGATGGCATCCTCGTCGCTGACCTCGAAAACTTCATCGACCAGGCTGGTATCCAGCACCGGGGGAACAAAGCCATCGCCGATCCCCTGTATCTTGTGCAACCCGGGCTCATGACCGAGCAGGGCGGAGACATTCTTGGGCTCAACAGCGACGACAAGGATCTCCGGATTGCGCTCCTTGAGAAACCGGCCGACGCCGCAAAGGGTCCCCCCGCTGCCGAGACCGGAGACAAAGATATCGACATCCTCCTCCATCTGGGCCCAGATCTCGGGGGCAGTGGAACGATAATGGATCAGCGGATTATCCGGATTTTCGAATTGCTGGGGCACGAATATCGAGGGATCTTTCGCCGCACGGAGCTGCACCTCCTCCACGGTTCCGGCAATGCTTTGATCCGCCGGTGTGAGCACCAGTTCGGCACCCAGAGCAAGGATGATCTTCTTTCTTTCCTCGCTCATATTTTCCGGCATCACGATGACCACGCGATAGCCCTTCTGTACGCCGACCAGGGCCAGACCGATCCCGGTATTTCCCGAGGTGGGCTCCATGATCGTCATCCCCGGCTTAAGCGATCCCCTTCTTTCCGCCTCTTCGAGCATGAATTTGGCAACCCGATCCTTGATACTGCCACCGGGATTGAGGAACTCCGCTTTGGCGTAGATATTCAACCCGGTCATCCGATCAAGTTTTATCATCGGCGTATGACCGATCAGATCAAGCACATTACCGGTAATCATTATCGCAATCCCCTCCAGTACTCCAAGATATTGTTACAGTTAAAGGTGGTGTCTCTCCTGGCCCGAATACCCCCTCCAGATCCATACCCTCGGTGCAAAGAACTTTTGTTCTTACTTCCCCATTTTCAGCGTGAATTCCTTCCGGTAAAGGAATGTATCGATGTCGGTCAACGGCTTGCAGGCTGAAAAAGAAGATCCCGTTTTGACGAAGATCACCGAACTTACCCGCCCGGCCCGCTGCAGCCCGCTCTCCGGTTTCTTTCCGGATACGGGGATCTTCCATTTTCATGGGGCCACATGGCCTCGAAGATGCTTTCATCTTTTCTCCGAAACCCGGCGTACATTTCCTCTCGAAGTGATCATAGGCAGTTCAAGCTAAAGTGTCAATCGATCAACCCAACCTGCGATCATGCTGATAATTCATGAAACTCATATCCGGAAGAATCGCTGAATAGTAATCCTATCGGTATGCAGATCTATCGTGAGCACTTCGACAAAAGGGGGAACCTGCCTTGCTTCCATGCTTACGGTAGACCGGAAAAAGGATATGGTCATCTCCGGCGGCTACAATATCTATCCGCGCGATATCGAGGAGATCCTTTTAACCCATCCCCGGATCAGGGAGGCTGCTGTGGCCGGGATCAGGGATCCCTACCGCGGGGAGATCCTGAAGGCCTATGTCGTCCTCAGGGAGAGCGAAACCCTGACCGAGGAAGAGGTCATCAGAAAGCCAATCTCGCCGCTTACAAGGTACCGAAAATGGTTCAGTTTCGCCAGGAATTGCCGAAAACAATGGTCGGTAAAGTCCTGCGCCGCCTCCTCCGGAAGGAAGAAGAAAAGCTGGCCGAACGATAACCACCCCGGCAGCGGCGGGATCAAGGAATTTATTCAAAACCGGGAACGCACCATCCACCGGCTTTATGAACAGGAATTAGAGCGCACCGTTTCAATATTTGCTGCACCAAAAAAGTGCCCACCGATAAAGCTCAAAACGGGCAAACAGTTTTCACCGGTGCCGCTGGACGGTGAAATTTTCTTCGATAAAAGAGCGCACATAGGCCCGGTCAGAAAGGGGTTGCTGCACTTTTTCGGCCCAGAGGGCCCCGTCCTGCAGCGCCGCCGGGGCGATGCCGTGCCAGCTCTTCACCGCGTGGCGGGTGATGCTGTAGGAGCCTTCAGCGAATTTAAGCGTCAGGGTCTCCAGATTATCGATAAGTACGAAATTGGCGGTGGCATTGTAGATCAGGGCGCGTTCGAAAAGATCTGCCGTGACAGCGGCGGGGGTATCCCGGTAATTGATCTCCGCCTCCAGGGTCTCGGGATAGAGCTGGTACGTTCTGGGAATATCGCTCAGCGGAAGGGCCCCGTTCAGGTTGGCCAGGTTGGAGACATCACCCATGTAGCGGCTTTTGAACTGCAGCAGCCGGCTGAAATCATGGGTCAGCGGTTCTTGCTGCTCTGCCAGATCCTGCTCTTCTTTCTTTCTTATCCCCGGTTTGATATAGCCCTCCATCAGGGCCAGGCCACAGAGGCCCAGGGCCAGCAGCGCGATGATTACAATATTTATCTTTTTCATCTAATCTTTCACCTCGTATTTCTCTGCCAGTCTACCCGCTTTATTGAAGAGCAGCGGTAGGACCACGGTAATAAAGGGGAGAGCATAGGAGACGACTACCTGGGCAAAACGGTAGGGACCATCCAGATGCAGAGGCCGCCCAAACCAGATGTCGCTGCCGAAATACTTCGCTGAGGTAAAGACCGCTACGGCCGCAATGAAAAGAGTCCAGACCAGCCAGGCTATCTTGCGACATTGAGCCATCTTTTTTTGATCAACCGGAGCAACAGCTTTCAGATAGGTCTCGCTTTTCCGGGAAGAAAGGATCAGGAAAGAAACCCCCAGCCCCACCGCCACAAACATCAAAACGGTGTTGACGACAGCTCCAGAAGGGATGAGCCGCAGCGGGACGGTCAAAACCCAGGCGATAAGCGTGTAGAGCAGAGCGGCCTGCAGGAGCTCTACTTTGTAGCGATTTATCCGGACAGGCTTCTGATGAGAGATCAGCAAATCGACGGTGCCGAGATTGCTTTTGGCCCGGGCTACCGCTTCGCCGCGGGGCATCCCCTCGCCGGTGTAATCGGCAACCCTGGCCTCGAGATTGCTCAAGATCTCGGCCTTGAGTTCCCTCACCTCTGCGGTCTCTTTGTAACCGGCAAAAAGACGGTCAACGTATCTTTTCAAGTCACCCATCCCCGCTAGACCTCCTCCGTGCGCTCGGTAAGGCGATCGATCAAACTTTTGACGGACTGCCAGGCCCGGTAATTTTCGTCAAGTAGCGCTTTGCCCGCTGCGGTGATCCGGTAATATTTGCGGCGCCCGCCCCGGCTTTCTTCACCCCAGTAGGACTCCAGTGCCTTCTGCTTCTCCAGGCGGCGCAGGGAGGAATAGAGCGTCGGTTCCTTCAATTCAAATTCCCGGCCGCTCTTCCTGTAGATCTCCTTGATGATCTGGTAGCCGTAGTTATCTTCCCGAAGCAGCACGTTAAGGATAATTGTATCAATGCTTCCCCGCACCAGCTCGCTAAACGCCGCAGATTCTTGCAAAAAGATCACCTCTCGATCCCTTGTTTATAACGTAACACATAATACTATGCCTGTCAACATACTTTGTGTGGTACAGATTAACCCGCCCCGGGTTCTCTATGTTGAAACCGGGTGGATTGGCCCTTTTCCAGGGCAGATCGGTTGAAGCCCGCAGATATATTGGCTACACTATGGTCAGGAATAAACAGCAGCGAGCCACATCATGCTGCTGATCAAAGGGGGCATAAGATGCTTGTTGAGCATAGTACCATCGAGCTAGAGACCGCCTCGCGAGAAGCGCTGTACGACATCACCAGGCAGGTCCGCGCGGCGGTAGAGCGAAGCGAGATCAAAAATGGGCTGGTCTCGGTCTACGCCCAGGGGGCCACCGCTGCGATCATGATCCAGGAAGGCTGGGACGACAGCGTAAAAAATGATGTGGTCACCCTTCTACGGAAGATGATCCCCCGCGGGATCTGGGAACACGATGAGATAGACGGTAATGCCGACGCCCACCTCAAGGCGGGGCTGGTCGGCCCCGGTGAAACAATCCCCCTTATCGACGGCAAGCTGGGCCTTTCCACCTGGCAGAATATCTTTTTCTGCGAATTTGACGGCCCGCGGCAGAGGCGCAGAGCCACCGTCTCCGTCATCGGAACAGCTTAACACAAGCAACCCTTCGGGTTTTTGCAATGATAGAATGGTAGACCGTTACGGAGAACAGATCCTTTGAGCCAAACCCACCAACCCCCTGACTCCTGCCGGTTTTGGCTCATCCCTTGCCCGCAGGTTGACCGCTCTATTTTCCCTGCGATCTTGCACCGGATGAAATATTTTTATGCTATACTGAAGTTAAATTATCGCGGTCAAAAGGAATGCACCATGGAAACCAGATTGCTCGTGGTGGAGGATGATCTTTTCTTGCGGGATGGCCTCTGCGAGATGCTGCAGCGCGAGGGTTATGCCGCCGACTGTGCGGGAAACTGCCGGGAAGCCCGCCGCCTGGCCTCGGAGAAGAGCTACCGCCTGATCATCCTCGATATCATGCTGCCCGACGGTAGCGGTCTCGAGCTCTGCGCGAACTGGCGCAGTAGTGGCCTGGGCACGCCGATCCTTTTTCTCACCGCCAAGGATGAAGAGGTTCAGATCGTGCGGGGCCTTGATGCCGGCGGCGACGATTACATAACCAAACCTTTCCGCCTGGCCGAGCTGCTCTCGCGTATCCGGGCCCTGCTGCGCCGGGATCGCCCCTTCCTCTATGAGAAAGAGGGCTTGCGCCTCGACGCGCAGGCGATGAGCGTCTTCTGCCGGGGCGAGCAACTTTACCTCACCCCCACCGAATTCCAGCTCCTCTCGGCCCTGCTGCGCAATTCCGGCCGGGTACTCACACGGCGGATCTTGCTGCAGACCATCTGGGACGACAGCGGGCTTTTTATCGATGACAACACCCTTTCCGTGCATATCAGCCGCCTGCGTGAGAAGATCGGCAGCGGCCGCATCCAGACGGTGCGCGGGGTGGGCTACCGCTGGGCCGACGATACCTAGGGAAGGCATACCCCTCCCGTAAACCAGGGGGACATCTCCTTTTGAGTCAGGGGGACGGTGACTTTGACTCACGGCCATCTGATC
>JAAZPS010000065.1 GCA_012797095.1 Bacillota bacterium
GATCTGCTCCAGCGCCGCCCGCGAGCGGTGAAAGGCGCTGCCGTCCATCTGCCAGGCGTATCTTTTCTCCTGACCGCTGTCGATCTGGCCCCAACCCACGCCGATGCGCAGCGGCAGGCCGAGGAGGGCAAAGCGCAGGTGGCGGAGCAGGCGGATCAGGTCGGCGCTGTCATGCAGGGCCCCCTGGATCTCGTCGCCGCGGTAGAGGGTGAGCTCTGCTGCCAGCTCCCCGCGGTAGCGGGAATTGATTGTTCCCAGGCCGCTCTCCGCCCGCAAGGGGGCGTCCGTTCGCTTGCGGGAGCTGATGATATCGGCGGTGATGACGTAAAAACCTTTTGCGGTGATAGCGGATCACCTCCCCAGCGGTGTTATCGTCTGATCACCCTTTTAAAGGTGATCATATTCGCGCACGGGCGAAATATTCCTGTCCGGCGGCAGCACGATCTTTGCTAGAGCTTCACGGGGGCTCCCGGAAAACGCATTGTCGAGAAATAGTCATCAACGGTTTCGGCCCGCCGGATCAACTGGGCCGTTCCATCCTCGCGGAGCAGCAGCTCGGCCGAGCGAAGTTTCCCGTTGTAGTTGTAGCCCATGGCATATCCATGGGCTCCCGTATCGTGGATCACCAGCAGATCGCCCGGTTCGATCTCCGGCAGCGGCCGGTCGATGGCGAATTTGTCCACATTTTCGCAGAGCGAACCGGTAACGTCATAGATCCGATCATGCGGCTGCTCTTCCTTGCCCGGTACGGTGATATGGTGATAGGCGCCGTACATTCCCGGGCGCATCAGGTCGGCCATGGAGCTGTCCAGTCCGACGTACTGTTTGTATTTGCTGACCACATGGCGCACCCGGCTGACCAGATAACCGTACGGTCCGGTAATCATCCGGCCGCATTCGAAGACCACACCGGTCGGATCAAGGGATGCAGGCACGATAATTTTCCGGTAAAGTGCGGCGATCTTTGCTGACAGCCGGTCAAAATTGACCGCTTTCTCTTCGGGCAGGTAGGGGATGCCGATGCCGCCGCCCAGATTGATCGACTCGATGCGGATGCCGGTCTTTCCTCTGATCTTGACGGCCAGCTCGAAAAGGAGCCGGGCAGTATCGGCGAAACAATCCTCGTCAAGCTCGTTGGAGACAATCATGGTGTGCAGGGAAAAACGTCTGGCCCCTTTTCCCTTGACGATCCGGAAGGCGTCGACAATCTGATCCCGGGTCAGGCCGTATTTTGCTTCCCGGGGAGAGCCGATGATCGCGTTGCTGAAGCGGGCCTCTCCGGGATTGTAGCGAAAAGAGATCAGCTCGGGTATCCCGGCGCTCTGCTCGAGGGTCTCGATATGGCTGATATCGTCCAGGTTGATCACCGCGCCAAGGCGTGCCGCTTCGGCAAATTCAGACCCCGGGGTATTGTTGGAGCTGAAGATGATCTCTTCACCCCGGAAACCGACTTTTTCGGCCAGGAGCAGCTCCGTTAAAGAGCTGCAATCTGCGCCCATCCCCTCTTCTTTCAATAGTTTCAGGATCGTGGGATTGGGACAGGCCTTGATCGCGAAATAATTTTTAAAACCCGAAACCCAGGAGAAGGCCCGGTAGAAAGCGCGGGCGTTTTCCCGGATTGCTTTTTCATCATAAAGGTGAAAAGGGGTGGGATGTGCTGTAGCAATTTGCTCGAGCTGCTCTTTTGAAAAGGGAATCTGTTTGCGATTGTTCATACCGTCCTCCGTCAGGTTATCCTTGATCATCAACGATCAGTACCCCAAAGTAATCAACGGGCTGCAAAGGAAGCCCTGGTGATAATGCTTTCAACAGCCATCTCGATAGCAGCTCTATGCCCGAAAGCGCTCAACCGGAAATATCCTTCCCCCGACGGTCCAAAACCGGAGCCGGGGGTTCCCACGACAGATGTTTCCTTCAGAAGGCGGTCGAAAAACTCCCAGGAGGAAAGACCGCCCGGAGTCTTTACCCAGAGGTACGGCGCGTTTTCCCCGCCGTAAACGGTTAAACCACTCTCCTGCAGACCCTCCTTGATGATCCGGGAATTCTCCATATAGTAGCCGATCAGCTCCCTGCATTCTTCCAGTCCTGTCGGTGATAGCACGGCCAGGCCTCCGCGCTGGGCAATATTCGAGGCACCATTGAAAAAGGTGGTCTGCCGGCGGAGCCAGCACCGGCGAAGCTCCCCCGGCTCGCTATCTTCGAGAACAAGGGTTCTGGGAAGAACGGTCCAGCCCAGGCGAACCCCGGTAAACCCGGCGAATTTTGAAAAACTGTTGATCTCGATAGCGCATTCCCTGGCTCCCTCGATCTCGAAGATTGTCCGCGGCAGCTGCGGATCGGCGATAAATTCAGCATAGGCCGCGTCGAAGATGATCACCGCCCGGTGTCTTCGGGCATAGTCGACAAACCTTTGTAGTTGGCGGTGGTCAGCAACCGCCCCGGTCGGATTGTTCGGGCTACAAAGATAGATCAGGTCGACTTTTTTTTCAGGCGGGTCGGGGATGAAGCCGTTACCCTCGTGGCATGGCATATAGATAAAGCGGCCGTAATTGCCCCGGTCCGGATCAAAAGGGCCCGAGCGGCCGGCGATGACGTTGGAATCGACATAGACCGGGTAGGCCGGATCCTGAAACGCAACCATGCTATCGCTGCTGAATATTGATTGAATATTGCCGGCATCGGGCTTGGCCCCGTCGCTGACAAAGAATTCATCAGGTTCCAGATCGGCCCCCATGGCAGCGTAGTAGCGGGCCAGCGCGGTACGCAGCTCTTTCTGGCCCTGCTCGTCGCCGTAACCGCTGTAGGTTTCCGCCCTTGCCAGCCGTTCAACGCCGTCTTTAAGCCCCTTGATCAGCGTCGGGGTCAGCGGTTCGGTGGTATTGCCGATGCCGAGTCGGTGGATCTTTGCTGCGGGGTTTTCCCGCTGGAACCGTTCGACCCGCCGTTCAATCTCGGGAAAGAGGTAGCCGGCGGTCAATTTGCGATAATTGCTGTTGATTCGGGCCATATCAGGTCGCCTCCGGAATATCGAGATCGGTCATGGAGCTGCGGATGACATCGTAGTGTGCTTCTTCTTCCAGGGGGCAGATCGGCAGACGGAAGGTCTCCTTGCACCAGCCCTTCATGGACATGGCCGTCTTGATCGGGATGGGATTGGTTTCAACGAAGCAGGCTTCAAAAAATGGGCTCAACCTTTTTTCCAGTGCCCTTGCTGTCTCAAGATCGCCCTGCAGAGCGCAGTGAACCATCTCTTTCATCCGGTGCGGGATCAGATTGGCTGCGACCGAGACTACGCCGTGGCCCCCTGCCGCGATCAGATCGATGGTCATATTGTCATCTCCGCTGAGAACGGTAAACTCTTTCCGGCGCAGGGAAAGCAGCTCTTTCATCTGGGTCAGATCGCCGGAGGCTTCCTTGACCCCCACAATATTCTTGCATTCATTCATCAGCCGTAAAAGGGTTTTGTTTTCCAGGTTAACGCCCGTGCGGCTTTTGATATTGTAAGGGATGCATGGAATGGAGACAGATTCGGCGATGGCCTTGAAGTGCAGATACAGTCCTTTCTGGGTCGGCCTGACGTAGTAAGGATTGACCAGAAGGACCGCGTCCGCCCCCGCCTGCTCGGCATGCTGGGACAGCTGGATCGCTTCGTTGGTAGCGTTGCTGCCGGTGCCGGCGATTACCGGCACCCGGCCCGCGGCAAACTTTATGGTCAGGTCAATGACGCGGTCGTGCTCCTCGTGGGACAGGGTCGAACTTTCGCCGGTGGTCCCGCAGGGGATCAGCCCGTCAACGCCCCCGCTGATCTGATAATCAATCAGCTTCTTGAAAGCATCGATATCGATCGCTCCGGTTGAAGTGAACGGAGTAACCAGTGCTGTAAAAACGCCTCGGAACATATTACTGATCTTTGACACCCCCGATTATTGAATTCATGAAATCATTGATCCCGTAAAGGCCCCTTCGACCGTGGATCCATTCGGCGGCCTGCACCGCTCCTTCGGCAAAACCGCGGCGGCTGCGGGCGTTATGCTCAAGGGCGATTGTATCGAGCTCGCTGTCGAAAATAACGCGGTGGTCTCCCGGAACAGAGCCTCCCCGGCTGGATGAGAGGTGCAGTTCGTGATCCTTCAGGCGACGGTCTGGCAGCTCCTTTACGATCACTTTCTTTCGGTCGATCCCCCCGAGCAGGATATCGCCGATCATTTTGGCTGTGCCCGAAGGGCTGTCGATTTTTCGACGATGGTGGGATTCGTGAACGAAGGGATCGTACTGGGGGAAACGGTTCATCAGTGAAGCAGCCGTTTCCACCAACCGAAAGAACAGGTTAACTCCAAGAGAAAAATTGCTTGCCCAGATCAAACCGATGCCGCTCTGTTCAACTATCGAAGCCACCTGTCCCATCTGTTCATACCAGCCGGTTGTGCCGATAACCGCCGACACCTTCAACTCCCCGTAGCGCTCGATATTTTTTACCGCTGCCTGCGGCGAAGTGAAATCTATTATAACATCTAGCGGCGGCGATAGACAAGGCAGCTCCCTGGCGGTAACCTCCTTTGCATCGCTCTGCGGATCAATCACGGCCGGAACCTGATGCCCCCTGGACAGTGCTGTTTGCCGGATCAGCGCCCCCATGACACCATAGCCGGCGATACCGATTTGCATTCTCTTTCGACTCCTCTCTGTGCTGCGTCAAATTGCCGATGCGGCGCCGGGCGGTCGGTCACAGCGGCGGCGCATTGCGACCTCTTCTGCATTATTGTCTTTGTCCGTTATCATAACAATACTACCAAAATTTCGCCAGTTTTTTCACGAGATCCTGCCTCCGTTCAAAAAGGCGGCCTGTTGCAGTCCGCCCATATTTTTAGCAACAGAACGGTGCCGGGGGACGCTGCTCAACGGATGGGCGGTGTGGTGCAGTGAAAGCCAAATAAATAAAGGATTATTCATTCAGGTGAAAGAATTAATAGAAGAGTAATAGAGTAAATATTGTGTATGTTTTCAGCA
>JAAZPS010000066.1 GCA_012797095.1 Bacillota bacterium
ACAGAGAAGTGGCCGAGCTGCGCAGAGCTGCCGGGAAATCATCGGTCCGCTGATTGATATTCAGGCCCATACCCAGCACCAGGTAGAGCAGTTCACCGCCGCTGACCTTGCCCTCCGTCAGGATGCCGCCCATTTTTTTTGTTCCGATGAGCAGGTCATTGGGCCATTTGAGCAGAATCGGGCTGCCAGCAGCCTCACGGAGCCGCCGGGCAGCGGAGAGAGCGGCGGCCAGGGTTACCGCCGCTGCACGGCGCGGAGCAAGATGCTCCGGACGGAATAGTACCGAGAAATAGATCCCCTTCCCCGGGGGCGAATGCCATTGTCGGCCCCGCCGCCCCCGGCCGGCGCTCTGGGAATCGGCCAGGACGACCGTGCCGCAGGGAGCACCCTCCTCCGCCAGCTGCCGCAGCGCGGTGCTGGTCGAGCCGAGCAGAGCATGGGACCGGATCTGGCTCACACCCGCAGGAAGATCATCGAATGTGGAAGGATAGTTCATGAACTGATCTTAAACTCGAGACAGCGGTGCTGTCAACAGAATATGACCGGGGAACCGCCTTTATGCCATTTTGCGCAAAAAATTGGCACAGCGTCTGCTGTGCCCGAAGAGATATATTTAAAAGAGGGGGTCAACTCGCCCTTATTATAAAGGTTGAACATTACAGTAATATTACAAATAGATTTATTTTCGATGACAAAAGCGATGCTGCGAGAAAGGTAGAAGGATCACGAAAACTGCGGTTCCTGCGGGCCGCCGGGGGAAACGGTCCCGGTTGACTTTAACCGGGGAAAAGAATAATATAAATTTCACTAGGATGAAACATGAAGAGGTGAAGGTGTGGTCAGGGATTTTATTCCGCCGGCTTACGATCCGGCCGCTGTTGAAAAACACCGCTACCGCTACTGGCTGAAGGGGAACTATTTTCGGGCAGCCGGTAAGGGAGATGAAAAGACCTTCACGATCGTGATTCCGCCGCCCAATATAACCGGTTCGCTGCATATGGGGCACGCGCTCGATATCACGATCCAGGATACGCTGATCCGCTGGCGAAGGATGCTCGGTGACGATGCCCTCTGGCTGCCGGGAACGGACCATGCCGGTATCGCCACGCAGATACGGGTCGAGGAGGATCTGGCGGGAGAGGGGTTGACCCGGCACCAGCTGGGCCGGGAAGGCTTTCTGGAAAAGGTCTGGGAATGGAAGGAGATCTATCATCGACAGATCTTGGGACAGCTTTACTCCCTGGGCGCTTCCTGCGACTGGTCCAGGGAGCGTTTCACCATGGACGAGGGTTGCTCCAGGGCAGTGCGCAAGGTTTTTGTCGATCTTTACCGGGCCGGACTGATCTACCGGGGCAATTATATGATCAACTGGTGCCCGCGCTGTCATACCGCCCTTTCAGATATCGAGGTGGAGCACGAGGAGATAGCCTCGACCCTGACTCATATCCGTTACCCGCTGGCCGGAGGCGACGGCTACATTGTTGTTGCTACCACCCGTCCTGAATCGATGCTCGGCGACAGCGGGGTTGCGGTTCATCCGGAGGATCAGCGCTACATTGATCTGGTCGGCCGTGAGGTGGTGCTGCCCCTGCTCAAGCGAAAGATTCCCATTGTAGCCGACGAATATGTCGATCCCGCCTTCGGCAGCGGTGCAGTCAAGGTTACCCCGGCCCACGATCCCAATGATTTCGAGATCGGGCGACGCCACGATCTTGAGCTGATCCCCGTCATCGGCGAGGAGGGGAAGATGACCGCAGCAGCGGGTCCCTATGCCGGTCTGGAGAGGGAGCTCTGCCGTGAAAAAGTGGTCGCCGCCCTGCAGGCCGAGGGCCTTATCGAGAAGATCGAGGAATACAGCCATGCGGTGGGGCACTGCCACCGCTGCCATACCGTGGTGGAGCCGCTGATCTCGCGGCAGTGGTTCGTCAGGATGAAACCCCTGGCCGGACCCGCCCTGGAGGCGGTCCGCAGCGGGGAAACCGTCTTCGTGCCCGCGCGGTTTAGCCACGTCTACGAGAACTGGCTGGAAAATATCCGCGACTGGTGTATCTCGCGCCAGCTGTGGTGGGGCCACCGCATCCCCGCCTGGTACTGCTCCTGCGGCGAAATCATCGTCGATTATGATGATCCGGTCTCCTGCCCCTCCTGCGGTTCGGGATCGCTGGAGCAGGATCCCGATGTTCTGGACACCTGGTTCAGCTCGGCCCTGTGGCCCTTTTCTACCCTGGGCTGGCCTGAAAAAAGCGCCGATCTGGAGCGCTATTTTCCCACCGATGTCCTGGTAACGGCGTACGATATCATCTTCTTCTGGGTGGCGCGGATGATCTTCATGTCGCTTTATTTCATGAAGGAGGTCCCTTTCAAGGTGGTCTATATCCACGGGCTGGTGCGCGATGCCGAGGGACGCAAAATGAGCAAGTCGCTCGGCAACGGGATCGATCCCCTGGAGGTGATCGCTGCTTACGGCGCCGATACCCTTCGATTTTCCCTGATCACCGGCCAGGCACCGGGCAACGATCAGCGTTTTCGCCATGAAAATGTTGAAGCGGCGCGCAATTTTGCCAACAAGATCTGGAATGGCTCCCGTTTTGTGCTGATGAACCTCTCCGATGAGCCCGGCGGTGCGACGGATTATATTCCATTTCAGCCCGATTCTCCCCCGGAGGGGCTGACTGTGGAGGATCGCTGGATCCTGCACCGCTGCAACAGGGCCGTGGAGCAGATCAGCGCCGCCCTGGAAGGGTACGAGCCCGGCGAAGCGGCCCGCCTGGTCTACGAATTTCTCTGGAACGATTTCTGCGACTGGTATGTCGAGCTGAGCAAGGGCTATCTCTATTCCGGGGACGGCACCGCCGCTTCGCGTGAGACCCGCCGGCGCACTCGCGGTATCCTGCTCTACGTTCTCGACAGGGTGCTGCGCCTGCTCCACCCGTTCATGCCCTTTATCTCCGAGGAGATCTGGCATTACCTGCCACAGCGCGAAACGGCCCTGATTGTCTCTTCGTGGCCGCAGCCGCATCCCCGGCTGAACTATCCCGCCGAGGCGGCGGCCGTAACCCTGCTCCAGGAAGCGATCCGGGCAGTGCGCAACCTGCGCAGCCGGGTGCAGCTGCCCCCGGGCCGGGAGGCGCCGGTGATTCTGAGACCTTCAGCAGATGCAGCGGCGGTGCTGGAGAGCGGGCGGCATCAGCTGAGCCGGCTCGCCTTTGCCGCGCCGCTAACGATCGATCCCTCTGCGGAGAAGCCGCGGCAGGCGCTGGCCGAGATGATCGGCGATCAGCTCGAGGTGTACCTGCCCCTGGCCGGAGTGATCGATCTAGAAGCGGAGCGTTCCCGCCTCGGGAAAGAGCTGCAGCAGCTTGAAAAAGAGCTGCTGCGGACAAGGGGGAAGCTGGAGAACCCCAGATTCATGAAAAAGGCTCCCCCGGAAATAGTGGGCAGGGAGAAGGCGCGCCTGAAAGAGCGCACGGCGAAAAAAGAAAAACTTGAGGCAAGAATCCAGGAGCTGCAGTAAACGATGTCGCAACAGACAGAGGCGGCCTACCGGCGCGCCCTTGAGTGGATTCACAGTATCGGCCGTTTCGGCATGAAACAGGGTTTGCAGCGGATCGAAAAGCTGCTCTCTCTTCTGGGCAATCCCCAGGAGCAGCTGAACTATATTCATATCGGCGGGACCAACGGTAAGGGCTCTGCTGCAGCGATGATCGCCACGGTGCTGCAGGAATCGGGTTACCGGACTGCTCTGTTCACCTCGCCCTATATCAGCTCTTTCACCAACCGGATGAGCATCAACGGCCGCGATATCAACAGCAGCAGGTTGGTCAAACTGGTGGAGCAGATCCGGCCGCTGGTCGAAAAGATCGGCGAAGATCCTGCGCTCGGTTCGATGACCGAATTCGAGGTGGTCACAGCGCTGGCGCTGACCTATTTTTCCAGCGAACAGCCCGATCTGGTCGTTCTGGAGGTGGGGCTGGGCGGGCGCCTCGATGCCACCAATCTGGTCAGGCCGCTGGTCAGCGTGATCACCAATATCAGCCTGGATCATACGGAGGTGCTGGGGGAGACAGTCGAGGCTGTCGCCCGCGAAAAAGCCGGTATTATCAAGAACGGCATCCCGGTGCTGACCGGGGCTGCGGATCGAAGAGCGCAGCAGGTGATCGCGGAGATCTGCCGGGAACGCCGCTCCCCCCTGTTCTGGGCCCTTCCCGCCGGGGAGAATGTCCCCCCGGGGGTAAAAAGCGCCTTTGCCGAACGAAGGAAGATCCTTGCCGAAGGGCAGCTGCTCGATTACCACGGCTTGAGCCGATCTTACAGGGAACTGCAGATTCCCCTGCGGGGGCGCCACCAGATCGCCAATAGTGCTGTTGCCCTCGCTGCCCTGGAGCTACTGGCGGAGCGCGGTTTTTCCTTCTCCGAGGAGGAGCTTCGCCGCGGTCTGGGCAAAACCACCTGGCCGGCCCGACTCGAGCTGATCGGGGAAAAACCGCTGTTGATCCTGGACGGCGCCCATAACCCGGCCGCGATGGAAGGGCTGGCGGCCTCGCTCCCGGAATATTTCAGCTACCGCCGCCTGATCGCGGTTGTCGGGGTGATGGCGGACAAAGATCTGTCCATGCTCGATCATATCCTTCCGCTGGCGGAGACGGTGATCCTGACCCGACCCGAGCTGCCCCGTGCCGCCTCTCCCGAGGTGCTTGCCGCTTTCGTGAAAAGCCGCTTCTCCGGAAAGCTGCTCGTGGAGGCGGTTGTCGAACGTGCTCTTGAAAAAGCGCTGGCCCTGGGCGGCCCCGAGGATGCTGTTCTGGTGACCGGCTCCTTCTATACGGTCAGCGAAGCGCGGCTGGCCGCCCGGAAAAAGGACTCCGCCTGAGCACAAAGAGCGCTTCCTCCTGTACCGATATTACCGCTGTCAAGATAAGGATGGATCTTCTCCGGTGCCTCAGCTGCCGGCCGGAACGGTGTTACTGTTGCGGGCGGCGGTTGTTATCGTTGCAGTGTTGGGGTAAAGCTCCGGAAAAATGATGAAAAGACATGAAGGGATGAATTCTGGCTTGATCAATCGGAGCGTCTGGGGCATAATTTAGGGGATAGCCCATCGGACCGGAGGAGGAAAAACAATCAGCTACGGCCAACTTTTCGAGAGCGGGGCGCTGCACTTGCGGGTGGAGCGGCTCAACGAGCTGCTCGAGCCCTGCCGGATCTGTCCCCGGGAATGTGGGGCTCTCAGAATATCCGGGGAACGCGGCGAATGCGGCGCGGGAAAAGAGATTGAAATTTCAAGTTTCGGCCCGCACCATGGTGAGGAGGGTCCTCTGGTCGGCCGGGGAGGCTCGGGGACGATCTTCTTCGCTTTTTGCAGCCTGCACTGCGTCTTCTGCCAGAACTTCGAGATCAGCCGGGGACTGGTCAGGAACAGCGTGACCGCCTCCGGGCTGGCGGAGATCATGCTCGGACTGCAGGAGCGGGGTTGCGAAAATATCAATCTGGTTACTCCCACCCACTATCTGCCCCAGATCGTCGAGGCGGTCGCTGTCGCCGCCGGGAGAGGCTTGCAGCTGCCCCTGGTATACAACTGCGGCGGCTACGAAAGGATCGAGTCACTGCGCCTGCTGGAGCGGATTATCGATATCTATATGCCCGATTTCAAATATGATGATGAAAAAACAGCCCGGAAGTACTCCGGGGTCAGCGGCTATCCCCGGATCGCCCGGGCAGCCCTCCGGGAAATGCACCGCCAGGTGGGCGACCTGAGCCTGGATGAAGATGGAGCGGCGCTGAAGGGGCTGCTGATCCGTCATCTGGTCATGCCCGGTGATCTCGCCGGCACGGCCGGGCTGATGGAATTTATTGCCCGGCAGATTTCGCCCCGCAGCTGGATCAATATCATGGAGCAGTACCGCCCCGCGTACCGGACCGATCGTTATCCCGAGATCGATCGCCGGATCACCCGCCGGGAATATCTGGATGCGCTGGCTGCAGCCGGGGAGAGCGGTCCCGGGTTCAACCTGCTGTAACCGCCTTTCATCCGGAGCCGGCAGGAAATAAAACAGGTTTAACGAATTGATAGGTTATATTGTGCAATTTATTTGGTCAGTTTGACTTCATAGAAAAGGGGTGAGCTTTTCAATATGGGTGTGGCATTTTTCAAAGGAGGCGTTCACCCGGAATATCGTAAAGAGCTGACATCTTCCCTGGCGATCACCGCTGCTCCAATTCCTGAAAAAATCGTTGTTCCGCTTCAGCAGCATATCGGCGCTCCCTGCGAACCGCTGGTCAAGGTAGGCGACCGGGTCAA
>JAAZPS010000067.1 GCA_012797095.1 Bacillota bacterium
ATCATGGAAAGATACGAGGATCACAAAAGGCTGCTTGGCCTTCCCGACTATGTTTTTCCCGTTGCCATGCTCTGCATGGGCTACTACCCCGAAAATTATACCAGAACAGTTCGCTCCAGGTTTGCAAGGGATCATATTGTTTTCGAGGACAGCTATCGAAGGATGAACAGAGCTGAAATCGAGGATATGTTCGGCACCCTGGAGGGGGGCTTTAAGGCGGAAGGCCCCGAGCGGGCTCAAAATTACGCCCAGCGGCATTATGAAAAAAAGACAGGCGCTCCATTTTCACAGGAGATGACCAGATCGGTCCGGGAAGTGCTGAGGATATGGAACGGTAAACAGCATAAGTAGGAAACCGGGCGCTTTCTGCGGCTCCCCGCGAAGTTGTAGGCTGTGTCTACATTTTGAAATTTGTTCGGTTAGGCAGGAAGATGGGGGACGTTTGCTCTGTTTCTGCAGCCTTCCGGTGCCAGAGCAAATGTCCCCCATGATCCGGAGATAGCGATCGTCACTTTTTAATTGTTAAAATCCCAGTATGGCCACGCTGCAGACATTCTGATGGGGCACCCCGCCGAGGTTGTGGGTCAGCCCCAGACGGGCGTTTTTAACCTGCCGCTCTTCGGGCCAGCGCTGCAGCAGCTGGTTGTAGATCTCGTAGAGCATGCGCAGCCCCGAGGCGCCGATGGGATGGCCAAAACATTTCAACCCGCCGTCGCTCTGACAGGGCAGCGCCCCATCAAGATCGTAAAAACCGCTCAAGACATCGTCGGGCGCCTTGCCGGGCGGTGATATGCCCAGATCCTCCATCGTCACCATCTCGGTGATGGAGAAGCAGTCGTGCACCTCCATCAGATCGAGCTCTTCGCGAGGATTGTCGATGCCGGCTTCTTCATAAGCCCGCTGTGCTGCCATCCGGGTGGTCATGATATGGCCGCCGTCCCAGCGGTGAAAGAGTGCTTCTTCGCCGGAGCTGACTGCAATCTGCAGCGCCTTTACCAGGACCGGATCCTGATTTGGTTTGAGCCGCCGGGCAATTTCGGGTGTGGTCACAACGGCCATCGCTGCTCCGTCGCTGACACCGCAGCAATCAAAAAGCCCCAGGGGGTAGGCCACAAACGGTGAAGAGGCGATCTGCTCTTTGCTGACGGGCCGCCTTAAATGAGCCCGGGGGTTCATTGCGCCGTTCTGATGGCTTTTCCAGGAGATGTGGGTGATCGCTTCCTTGACTTTTTCCATGGGTAGCCCGTGCCTGGCGGCATAGGCTGTGGCCAGTAGAGCAAAAAGTCCCGGTGCGGTGGCATTGGGGGCGATCAGCTGGACCAGCTGTCCGAAAATCGGCGAATCGGGCAGTCCACCGTAACCGACATCCTTCAGCTTCTCCACGCCGGCAGCCAGGGCGATATCGCAGGCCCCCGAGGCCACGGCATAGCAGGCGCCGCGGAAAGCCTCGGTTCCCGAGGCACAGAAGTTTTCCACCCGGGTTACCGGGATGAAAGGCAGGTGCAGGGTGCTGGAAAGGTAACAGCCGCCCTTGCCGATATTGACCTCGTCGATATGGTTGCCGATCCAGGCGGCCTCGATTTCGCTTTTCTCGATCCCGGCATCTTCAAAACACTCGCGGAAGGCCTCGATGAGGAGATCGTTTGAATCGAGCCCCCAGTGTTCGCCAAAAACAGTGCAGCCCATACCCAGGATAGCGACTTTATCGCGGATCCCTGCAGCCATCTAAGACCCCTCCTTTACGGGGACAGCTTTCCAGAAGTAGACAGTGGTGTCACGTTTCGGATCATAGTATTTGATCCGGAAGGTGAACTCCACCGGTTTGCCTACCTGCAGCTCTTCGAGGGTGCAGTCGGCAAATTCAAACATGGCTCGCCCCCCACCGTCGAAATCCACGTTGCCGTAGATCGCCGGCGGATCGATCGTGGCGGCGAGCATATCCGAAGTATAGCTGACGATCTTTCCACCTTTGTCCGAGAAGTTGAGCGGTTCCATTTCATCGATAGCCCCGCAGTCGGGATTGACGCAAACCCGCTGCGGTGGAAAATGGCGGGTGCCGCATCTGGTACAGCGGCTCCCCTGCAATCCCAGAAGAGCTTTGCGGCTGCGCCAGGTCATCGACCAGCGTGACACCTGCTCCTCCTCGCCGCGCAGTCCAAGTTCAACCGGGGCCATCTTGCGCCAGGCCAGGTATTTGATATAGCTGTCCAGCTCGGCCCGCTGGGAAAGGGTATCGGAAAATCGCTGCCGGTCGTTGTAGCGAGCGATCTCCGGAGTCACCTCGAAGTAGAGCGCGTCGCAACCGCTGCCGTAACTGACAAGGAGCAGCTTATCGCCCGGTGAAGCCTCCTCCAGGGCCTTCGAAAGCATTAACAGCGGATGGGCGGTACCGGTATCGCCGCTTTTCTGCAGCAGGTCATCTTCAACCTGTGCCGCTTCCAGGCCGAGAGCCCGGTTGATACTTCTGCGGGCACCAATATAGTAGCAGGGGTAGATGATCTTTGAAAAATCGGATATCTCCAGCTCCTGCTGGCGGCAGAGACCGGCGATCACTTCGGGGATGAATTTCTCGTAGCCCATATCGCGCACCCAGCGGTCCTCCCACTGCCGGTTGTAGATCGTGCCCGCACCGCGGTATTGGTCGACGAAATCGCAGGAAAGTGAATAGGACCCCTTGAAGAGGGCGATCGGTTTATCACCGCCGACGAGCACCGCTGCGGCGCCGTCGCCGAAGATCATCTCCTGCAGGGAGCCCATCTTGCCGAGGCGGCAGTCGGCGGCACAGGTCAACGCCTGTTTGCCTCCGTTGGCAGCGCTATATTCCAGGGCGGACAGCAGGGCGCTGCTGCCGGCCTTCAGGGCGCCTCCAAAATCGGCGCTGCGCATATTCTCCGGAGCATTGAGCGCTCCGGCAATGATATTGGCGCACTGCCGTTCCTTGTAGGGTGCGGTGGTGGTGGCAAAGTAAAGTGCCCCTAGAATTCCGGGATCAAATCCCTCCAGGCAGCGTTTCCCTGCAGCTGCAGCCATGGTGATGGCG
>JAAZPS010000068.1 GCA_012797095.1 Bacillota bacterium
ACCCCCCTCTCTCCGGGATACCGTCGGGCGGTCTGGGCCGTGTACAGCTCCTACCAGGCGCTGCTCAGGGAGGCCGGCCTTTTCGACTGGAGCGACATTCCCCTGGTGGGGCTGCAGAAGATCACCGAAAGCCCCCTGGCCGATCCCTACGATGATGTCATCCTGGACGAGGGCCAGGACCTGAGTCCGGTGCAGCTGCGCCTGACCAGAGAGCTGATCAAGGGGGGCGATCCCCGCTCCCGCCGTACCTACATGGTCCTGGCCGACGCTTCCCAGACGATCTACAACCGGGGCTTTTCCTGGAGAGACGCCGGTATTGAAGCACGGGGCCGTACCTCCATCCTGCGCAAGAATTTCCGCAATACCCGGCAGGTGGCCGCTGCCGCCGCCCGGCTGCTGGAGCAGAACGCCCTGCTCAAAAAGGAGCGCGAATTCATCGAGCCCATCTGGTCTCACCGCGTCGGCGCCCGTCCCCGGGTCGTCTGCTGCGACATCGATGAGCGGGAGATGCGCTTTGTCTGTGAAGAGCTGCTGGAGCTGATCGGCGGAGGCCATTTTCGACTCTCCGACTTTGCCGTGCTCTGCCCGACCAACAAGCTCTGTCAGCAGTACTGCGAAGAGCTGACCAGGCGCAATATCCCCAATCTCTTGCACAGGGATCAGGCCTTCGATATCCTGACCGAAAGCGTCAAGGTGATGACCATTCACTCTTCGAAGGGGATCGAGTTCCCGGTAGTTTTCATCACAGCGGTGCGCCGGGGGATCATCCCCCGCCAGATCAATCGTGCGAGCCTGAACGAGGAAGAGGCCCTGCTCGATCGCGAGCGCGACCGCACCCTGCTCTATGTCGGTATGACCCGCGCAGCGGAGAACCTGTTCCTGCTGACCACCGCCGGCAAGGAATCACCTTTCCTCGGCGAGATCGCCGGCTACGTTGACCGGCAGGAATACCGGGGGCAAAAGATTAAAGCCTGACCGTCGTCCTGAAGGGTGATTATCTGCCCGGGTCAAACCGGTAAGCGCGATCACCTCAACGCCCGCAGCCCTTCGGGTGAGTCAAAGTCACCGTCCCCTTGACTCACCGCCCCCGTGACCCAAAAGCCACCGCTGCCCTGACTCGGTTCTCCCTTGCCCCGGCCTGGCAATTAATACTGCTCCCGGAAATGAAGGGATCGGCCCTCTCAAAAGCCAAATCATGCTTAAGCGCTGCTGCAGCGACAGATCACGGATTGAAGGATGAAATGATGCCCAGTATGTTCATTGCAGATCTGCATATCCATTCGCCCTATTCAATCGCCACCAGCAGGGAGACCACTCCCGAGGTGCTCGATCTATGGGCCCGGCGTAAAGGGATCGCCGTGCTCGGTACCGGAGATTTCACCCATCCAACCTGGCGCAGGGAGCTCGCCGATAAACTGGAACCGGCCGCGGAAGGTCTCTACAGATTGAAAGGCTCCTGCCGTCTCGAAGATGAGATCGCCGGGAGCGGGCTCCAGCCGTACTTTATCGTCTCGGGAGAGATCAGCACGATCTACAGGAAGAACGGCCGGGTGCGAAAGGTGCACCACCTCGTTCTGCTGCCCGCCCTGGAGCAGGCCGCAGCCGTTGCCCGCCGCCTGGAGCAGATCGGCAACCTGCATTCCGACGGCCGGCCGATCCTCGGCCTGGACAGCAGGGAGCTGCTGGCGATCATTCTCGACTGCTGTCCCGAGGCGATCTTCATTCCGGCCCATATCTGGACGCCCTATTTCTCCCTGTTCGGGGCCTATTCCGGTTTCGATGCCATCGAGGAATGTTACGAAGATCTGACCGGCCAGATCCACGCCCTCGAGACAGGGCTTTCCTCCGATCCGCCGATGAACTGGCGCCTTTCTGCTCTCGACCGCTTCACCCTGGTCTCCAATTCCGATGCCCATTCCCCGGCCAAGCTGGGCCGGGAGGCCAATATCTTCAATACGGAGCGCTCCTACACCGCCATGCGCCGTGCTCTGGAGAACAAAGGCAGCGGCGAATTTCACGGCACCATCGAATTCTTTCCGGAGCAGGGGAAATATCATTGCGACGGCCACAGGAACTGCCGCCTCTGCTTCAAGCCCGCAGAGACCAGGGCTGCAGAGGGTCTCTGCCCTCTCTGCGGTGGTCGGATCACCACCGGTGTACTCCATCGCGTCGAGGAGCTGGCCGATCGGAAAGAGGGCTTCGAACCCCCGGAGAAGCAGCATTTTGAAAGTCTGGTCCCGCTCGTTGAGGTGATCGCCGCCTCGGCCGGCTTTGCCACCGCCTGCAAGACCGTGATGAAGCTATACCACAAATTGCTGCGCCAGATCGGACCGGAGCTCTATCTCCTGCGCCAGGCGCCGCTACACGAGATCGAAACCGTGGCCGGATCCGTTCTCGCCGAAAGCATCCGCCGCCTGAGAAACGGACAGCTGGCGATCCAGCCCGGCTATGACGGGCTCTTCGGCAAGATCAAATTCCAGTAATCTTCTCCAGGATTACCCGCTCCCCTCACCCGGAAGCTTCCTCACCGGACACCTCTCCGGTAAGCGGCAACAGCGCAAAAAGCATTCGCAAAAGCAAAGATGACCATGGCCGGGAATATCAGCAGGGGAAGCCCCCGCAGCAGGGCAAAGGGGGTTTCAAAGAGAAAGGCTCCCCAGAAATCAGCGCCGGTTTTTTCCCATAACCCCGGCGTCTGGTAGAGTAGCCCCGGATCCAGGAAAGCCCGATAGCTGGCCTGCCGGAGGGTAAGCACAACAGTCATCACCGGCAGCAATGCAGCGGCCAGCGAGAAAGAGAAAGCCGCCAACCTCTGGTAACGCCCCGCTTTCGAGGCCGTGTCGGAAAAGATCTCATCATCTGCATTGCCGCTCTTCTTCCTGAAGTACTGGGTCCCCGAGCACCTGCTGCCGGCAAGATGTTTCCAGCCGCTATCCTCGAATAGGAGTTTGTAGTCTGCAAGATCGTTCTTCCCCTTGAAAAAACGGTAATCGATCCGGATCACCGCATCTTCGGGAAGAGTGCTGCGGAACCGGTAGAGACCGCAGCAGTTCTTCTTGACCAATTCAAACCCCTTTCCGGCCATCGCCGCCAGCCATCGCTCTTCCTTCTCAAAATTGAAAAACAGCCTCAGCCTGGTGGTGCTCATCTTTTCTCCTCCCTCAATGCCCCTCTGGCCAGTGCGATCATCTGCTCCATCCGCCGGCAGTCCTGCATCAGGATATCCCTTCCCCGTACGGTGGTCTCGTATGTTTTCCGGCGGGGGTCATCGCTTTTCACCGGTCGGATCAGCTTTCTTCCCGCCAGATTCTCGAAGGCCCCGTACAGGGTGCCGGCTGCCACTTTGACCTGACCTTCGCTCAGCGCCTCGATCTTCTGCATCACGGCATAGCCGTGGGCCGGCTCCAGCAGGACCAGCAGGATATAGTAAACGGTCTCGGTCAGCGGCAGCAATTGATCCCTTTTCACCCGAACACCTCCCTATACAGTCGTACTGTATAGTTCTACTATATACAGTGTAACTGTATATGCCAAGGGGCTATCGGTAACGAATTCATCCCGGAGCAATCGCTTGCAACAATTTGCCGAAGTGTGCAGGGTTACCGGACGGGAAGATGCGGGCAGCCAGCCCCCGCTATCTGGGGTTATCTTCGCACCGGCGATCTTTCCGGGGTTGCCGGAAGGAATTAGCACCCACAAGAGCCAAATCATCAATATCGGGGGATCATAAAACCAGACCAGGCAGCTAGTTCCGGAAAGGAGGACGGGAGATGCTCGGCGCGATCATTGGCGATATTGTCGGTTCACGTTTCGAATTCAACAACCACCGGAGCAAGGATTTTGCTCTCTTTACCGAAGATTGCACCGTAACCGATGACAGCATCATGACCCTGGCAGTGGCAGAGGCGATCATGGAAACGGCCAGGGCAGAAAGAATGCCCGAAGTCACCCGTGACCGCGATTTTCATGCCCGGCTCTCTGCCCAGACGGTCCGGCAGATGCAAAAGATCGGGCGTCGATACCCGCACTGCGGCTTCGGCGGTATGTTTCACCGCTGGGTCTTCAGCGATGAGCCCCGGCCGTACAACAGCTACGGCAACGGGGCGGCGATGCGGGTAAGCCCGGCCGGTTTTGCGGCTCAATCCGAAGAGGAGGCGATCCGGCTGGCCGAAACGGTGACCGCGGTGACCCATAACCACGTTGAAGGGATCAAGGGTGCGGAGGCAACAGCCGTGACCATATTCATGGCCAGAAGCGGTGCCCGGAAAAGCGAGATTCACGAGCGGATCGACCGCGACTACTATCCGCTTGACTTCAAGATCGACGATATCCGGCCGAGGTACCGCTTCAACGAGACCTGCCAGGAGACCGTGCCGCAGGCGATCAAATGTTTCCTTGAAGCGGTTTCCTTCGAAGATTCCATCCGGATAGCGATCTCCCTTGGCGGCGACAGCGACACCATCGCTGCAATCACCGGCGCCATCGCCGAAGCGTACCACGGGGTGCCGGAGGAGATTGGAATGAAAGCCCTCGCCTATCTGGACAGGGAGCTGCGTACGATCTACGACCGGTGGGTCTCTTTCGCTCCGGCCAGCAAGATATCAACCTGAACAGCGATCAAACCTTTCCTCGCCGGCCCAAGCCCGAAGGAGACAGACCGAATACTTCAGACAAAGGAGACAAACTTACATGAGCAAGAAGATCCAGACCGAAAAAGCTGCTGCTGCCATCGGACCGTATTCGCAAGGTATCTGCAGCGGAAACCTGCTTTTCACTTCCGGCCAGATACCGGTCAATCCGACAAGCGGCGAGATTCCCGCAGGGATCGAAGCACAGACCGAGCAGGCGCTGGAAAACCTGAAAGCGATCGCCGAAGAGGCGGGCACCACCCTGGTGAGAACGGTGAAAACAACCTGTTTCCTGACCGACATGGCTCACTTCGCCCGCTTCAATGAAATCTATGCGCACTATTTTAGCGAAAGACCGGCGCGCAGCTGTATCGCGGTCAAGGCGCTGCCCAGGGATGTTCTTGTGGAGGTCGAGGCGATCATCGAGCTGCAGTAGGCCGTTCAGGAAAGAGAGCCGTTGATGAAAGAGCTGCGGCCGATCGATGATCCCCCGGCGCTTTTCATCTGGGGAAAAGATAGTGATTACACAGTCTGACGGTGATTTTGACTCAAAGGATAACAGGCATGTTTCCCTTTCTCTTACGTTTACCGTGCTGCTCGTAATTTCGCATCCCTGGGCCCACGAGCTGTTATCCTGAGCACAGCCACCCGTTGTTCACCCGGAGTGCAGTTTTATCGTTGTCCTCTCGTGATAGCGTACCTGGTGACATTCAGTGAGTAGTGTACCCGGTGTCATCCCGAGCGCAGCGCCCCCCCGGTGTCACCCGGAATGCTGTGCCAACTGCCACC
>JAAZPS010000069.1 GCA_012797095.1 Bacillota bacterium
ACTCTTCATCCCCCATATTGAGCACCCGTTCAATAATGAAACCTTTATGCAGCTCCAGGTCCAGCGCCGCCGCATCAACATCCCAAAGGAGCATGGATACCGCGCCGGGGACTGAAAAAGAGCTAGACACCGAAACCACCTGCCCAAATAGTTTGCCGGGCACACCATGACCACAGGGAGCCGGGAATCTTTGAGCTCACCTTGCCTGATAAGTACCCATCTGCATCTATTATACCAAAAATTACAAAAAAAGCAATGTGTCCCCACGCTTTGGGCTAAAACATACTGGAGCCCAATAGTTGGGAGGACTACAAAACCCTTCTGGGGGATGGATCATACCGGAGAGATGCCTTCGCTCCCGGCCCCAGGCTGGACCGGAAGGTGACAGTGTACGAGTTTACGGACTTCGAGGCGCCTTGAAAAGTACCCGGCGGCGACATCGGCCATCTCCTTTTCCATAGATCAGGACAGAACCGTGATCCTGCACTACGGTTTCAACGGGATAGAATGGGGCGACGACGGTTTCAGGCGCTACAGCTACTTTGTGCCAAAGGCCGGATCCACGCTGTCTTGTACCGGTCCATCCTGTTGCTTTTCGATAGTTCCGCCGTGCTGGCTTATTCTATTTTTTCCCCTTTATAATTCCATTTGCCATCGGTTTCGGGATCGTACAACCTAAATTTCCCTTTCTCTATTCTAAAGTACAAATCCCTTTGCCCGCTGGGGTAGTGCCTTCTTGAGGTATGGTTCACACAGTCCGCTACTATTTGGCAGCTAACACTTACCGGGTTGATATCTGGATATTCTTTTATAGCTTCTTGATATACATCTGACGCTGAAAAAATAACTGACTTATCGTTACCGATCATTTTTTTCACTACATCGCTGATTGCCTCTTTTTGTTTCATAGGATAACGCCAGCGGGGATAAACTGATGTTCCCACACCTCCGGGTTTTTTCACAACTTCAGTAAAGCCTGTAACCTTTTCTGTACTTATAAAATAGCTGCCTTGTTCTGATTTTAATACCTCATACTTGAGACATGATATATCCACCTGATAAGTATCCCTTAGAAAGGAAGCCACCTGCTTAATCACCGGAGAAATATCCTCAGCCACGATAAACAGTTTCAGGGATTTGTTGAACTCCACCTCTTGCATTTCCTCAGAATCAGCGAAGAACGCTTCCTGGTGTATTTCCTTCAAATTTTTATTACAGTATTCCTGGTTCTTGTAATATTTGATGGTCATTTTGTTTAAATCATCATAGGTTAACAAAGATCCCCAAGCTGCATATTCCAGGATCTGTGCAATAACATCACGGGGCGTCCTGCCCTTTTTCAACTCCACTATGACTAAATCACCCGAAGTATCGATACCAATTAAATCGGGATAAAACCCCGCGTCACCGACAGAAGCAGTCACCTGCCGACCGATCCAGATTATACTGCCTTCTTCTTCATCAAGCAAAACATTGGGACTATTCTCAAGCCAGTCCTCGAAGTCTTTTTCATAATCAACTGTGCCGGATTTAGTTTTTTCAAGAACGCCAGTGCTCATGTCATTGTTGGTAACCTTAAGCGTATACAGTCCCACTTAACCACCTCCATTGCTCAAAAGTTTGTTATAACGAACAAACTACGCCATCTTCTTCGGTTTATGTGTTGTAGTGCAACTTCTTATTACCGGAAAGGCGGTGGCCTTTCCTGATACCTCGTACAACTGCCACCTCAATTTACACCAGTATACCGTATACCGGACATTGCTGTGATCTCCTGCGCCTCCTTGCCGATGACCCCGTTGGTATCCCCGGACTTTAGCAAAGCCTTGATCAATCTGACCTCATCGGCCCTGGCCCGCCGCTCCATCTCCGCCCCGGACAGACGCCTCTTCTCCAGTTCCCGGTAGATCCAGGGGATGAAGAGCATGTAGCGGGCCCGGGTCTGGATGGTGCTGGTGCCGGGAAAGAAATGCTCGGAGAACGCATCCCGGATCGTCCCCACACCCAACTCATCCAGCGTCTCCTGCTCCTGGAATAGCCGGACCACATCCAGCATCCGCCGCCGGTCATCTTCCGCAAAATCAATCCAACCGAAATGGGAAGGCATGTTTCTGCTCCTTAAACTATGCTGGAATATAGCCTCAGATCAAGATAAATAGTAATTCGTTGGAGATAGTCATAAATTACGGGTGTTATTAAATATGCCTACAATGAATTGCTGACTATATGTAATTAATTGGTTGTTTGTTTGTTTGTTTTTAGAAAAACGCCTGGCTGTCGACCCAGTGCTCGCATTGCTTGAGCACCGTCTCGATAGCTTCTTCCTGTCCCTCCGGCGGATAGTTGTATTCATCGAGCAACCTTTTCACCATACGCCGCATCCCCGCCCGGGCGCTTTGCCGCTGCTGCCAATCGACAGTCCTGCTTTTGCGCAGCTGACCGGTTAACCGCCGGGTGATCTCTTTCAAGGTTTCATCTTCATAAAAATCCTTGATCGCTTCCGGCCGGGTTAAAGCATCATAAAAAGCCACCTCTTCGCGCGCCAGCCCCATATCCTCT
>JAAZPS010000070.1 GCA_012797095.1 Bacillota bacterium
GACTACCCTTAACCGGAGCGCTGCTGAAGCAGCGGTCGAGATTGGAGCAAACGCCTGTACTGATATTACCGGTTTCGGGCTGTTGGGTCATTGTCTGGAGCTGGCCCGGGCCAGCAGGGTTGGCCTGAAGATCGACACCGGAAAAGTGCCGATTATTGCCGATACGCTCACTTTTTGCTCCATCGGGTTGGTTCCCGGGGGAAGCTATATCAACCAAAAATTCTGTTCCGCGGAGCTGAAGATCGATCCCTCGGTTGATCCGATCCTGCTGGACGTTCTTTTCGATCCGCAAACATCGGGAGGCCTGCTGATATCTGTCCCCAGAAATAAAGTTGCCGCCCTGGTACAGAAGCTTATCGAGAACAAGACCCCTTCGGCCGCTGTTATCGGTGAGGTCGTGAAAGCTTTACCGGGAACGATCTGCTGCGGTTAAACGCTGCGGCATGGGCCGTGTAGCGCTCGAGTCTCTTACCCGCAGCGGAGCAGCGGATATTTCCCCTTGCCTCCGCTTACGACTTTTAATCTTCATCCGCGGACTGATAAAAGCCCGCGCAGTGATCGAGAAAAGCCTGGCTGAGGGGCGACAAGACCCGGTCCCGATGGTAGATCAGATAGAAATTGCGCTCCAACCGGAGCCCGGCCAGCCGATAGCCCTTGATCAACCCGGCAGCCAGCTCCTCGCTGACAGCGCGACGGGAGATGGCCGTTACCCCAAGCCCGGCCTTGACCGCTTCCTTGATCGCCTCCTGGCTTTCCAGGTAGGCGGCCACCTGCAGCACCACCCTGTTCCGACCGAAAAACTCCTCAAGGGCGCTCTCGAAGAGCACCCGGGTGGCGGAGCCCGGCTCTCTCATCACAAAGGGGATTTTCAGAAGCTCCGCCGCATTCTGGCCATCCTTCAGATCGAGCTCAAAGAGCGGGGGGACCGCTTTCTCTCCCGGCAAGCAGGTTCCGGGGGCAGCGATCAGGACCAGTTCATCTTGCTGCAATTTGATCTGCCCCAGCCCGTCAGGAGGAGCCGGTTCCCCCACAAACCCTAGATCGTAACTGTAGTCCCTGACATATTCAAAAACCTGCCGGCTGTCCCGGAGCATCACTGCAAAGGTGACGGCAGGATAACTTTCAAGAAAACTTCTCATCAGCTCCGGAAGAAGATAGGCTCCCGGAACACTGCTGGAGGCTATCTCCAGATGACCCTTGATCATCCGCCGCTCCTTTTGAATGGCAAAAAGAGCCTCCTCCTTGATATCCAGCAGCTGTTTGGCATACCGGACCAGCACCTTCCCTGCAGCGGTCAATTGGAGCTCCCGCTGGCTGCGGTCCAGCAGTTGGGTGCCCATTTCGTCCTCCAGGGCCTTGATATGGACGCTCACCGTGGGCTGGGTCAGGAAAATATTTTCCGCGGCCCGGGAAAAACTCTTCTCCCGGGCCACCTCGATAAACACTTTTAACTGATGAAAATCCATCGGCGCCTATTTCCTTTCCGGTTGATCTGCTCGACCGGCGGGGCGATCCGGTTGGTCTACAAAAGCGGCGATGGCCGAAAAATAGCGCTCCCGATCTACAAAGATGACATCATTGTGCTCCGCCCCGGGGATCGGCACAAGCTGCCTGGACTTGCTACCCAGAGAACTGTACAGATCCTCGGCCTGGCTGAACGGAACAAGGCTGTCCGCACGTCCGTGGATGATCAGGGCCGGGGTTTCGATGAGAGCGGCTTTATCCCGGCTTTCCCGGTCAATGCTGCCCAGATCAAGGCCCATGGAAGGCAGGCCCAGATGGCGGATCAACCCGATGACGCTGATAAAACCGCTTTCGATGATCAGCCCCGGGATGATCTCGCCGTACTGCCCCGCCAGCTCAAGGGCGGAGATGCTGCCCAGGGAGCGGCCCATGACGAAGAGTTTTTCCTGCAAGCCCCTTTCGTCCAGCCTTTTCCTGACTGCTTCAAAGATCAGCGGGGCATCGCGGACCATACCGGTAAAAGTAGGCTGACCGCCGCTGTTACCGTAACCCCGGTAATCGGCCACAACCAGGTTGATCCTTTTCTGACGGTAGAGCGGCGCAATCTGGTCGTAGTCCGCCGCGATCTCACCATTTCCATGAAACAGCAAGATCCAGGGACGTCCGGCCTCGCTCTCGTACAGCCGGCAGCCGACGGCAAGATCGCCCTCCACCGGGACCATGAAATCCTCTGCCCCCGCGGGAGCAGGCAGGTTCCATTTACGCGGGTAAAAAAGAAACCGCAGCAGCATCGGCTGTTGGTCGATCATCGAATAAACACTCATCGGCAAACCTCCTCGTATTTTTAACCGGTTCCGCCCTTCATCTTCAACTATCCCCCGGGGTCCCCCAGCCGGTCAGCTCCACGAAACGGGCCGAAGCGATCACATCGTGCTGTTCAAGTTTGGCCATCACCCCGGGCGTGATACGCTCGTCAACCTGCAAAACCATCATCGCTTCTCCCCCGACAGTCTGCCGGCCCAGCTGCATGCTGGCAATATTGACATTTTCAACACCGAGCAGGGTGCCGACCTTACCGACCACACCGGGCCGGTCGTGGTGGGTGGTGATCAGCATGAAACGGGCCGGGACTACCTCGATGCGGTAATCGCCGATCCGGGTCAGCCGGATATCATCATGAGCCAGCAGGGTTCCGGCGAGAGATTTCACCGTCTTTCCTTCCTGGACGTTGATCTGCACGAGGCTGCTGTAACTTTTGATCTCTGCAGTGGCACTTTCGCGAACCCTGATCCCCCGGCGCTGGGCCATCAGAAAGGCGTTGACCGGGGTTACGGGATTGCTGACAATCCCCTGAAGCAGCCCGGCCAGGCAGGAAGCGGTCAGCGGCGCCAGGGGCAGGGCGGCGATCTCTCCGGAGTAGACCACCTCGATCTGATCAATGGAGCCGCCGTAAAATTGCATATAGAAATCACCGAGCAGCCGCATCAGGGGCAGGTACGGCTCCAGCGCTGCCGCCGTCTCCGGCATCAGCGCCGGCAGGTTCACCGCCGAGGCGAGCGCTTCTCCCGAAAGAGCCTTGAGCACCTGCTCCGCCACCTGCAGGGCAACATTGGTCTGGGCCTCCCTGGTCAAAGACCCCAGATGAGGCGTGGCGATAACGTTTTCCAGCTCCAGCAGCGGGCTGTCTTGCGGCGGCTCATCTTCAAAAACATCGAGCGCCGCCCCGGCGATCCTTTTCTCCGCAAGAGCGCTGTGGAGAGCAGCCTCATCGACGATGCCGCCCCGGGCACAGTTGATCAGCATGGCCCCGGGTTTCATCAGCGCCAGCTCCGCCGCTCCGATGAGGTAGCGCGTTGCCGGCATCAGGGGTACATGCAGAGAGATAAAATCCGAGTGCTGCAACAGGTAGTCCAGGGTTACTATCTCCACCCCGATCTTGGCGGCATGCTCCGCCGAGATGTAGGGATCGGAGCACAGCAGATGCATCCCCAGAGCCCGGGCACGGCGGCCAACCTCGCTGCCGACATGTCCCAGCCCGATGATACCGAGCGTCTTCCGATTCAACTCTATCCCCAGAAAATGTTCCCGAGCCCAGGCGCCCTGCTTGACCGAATAATTTGCGCCGGGGATATTTCGAGCCAGCGAAACAAGCAGCGCCAGGGTCAGCTCCGCCGCAGAGACAGTATTGGCCTCGGGAACATTGACCACGATGATCCCCTTCTCGGTAGCTGCGGGCAGATCGATATTATCAACCCCCACGCCGGCCCGCCCGATCACTTTAAGAGAGCGGCCCGCCTCGATGATCTCCCTGGTCACCCGGGTGCTGCTGCGCACGATCAGGGCATCGTAGTCCCCGATGATCCGTTGCAGCTCCCCGGGAGAATGATCGAGCTGTTGATCAACCCGGGCATGCTGCCGCAGCAGCTCCAGCCCTTTTTGTGATAGAGGATCACTAACCAGTATCTTCATCTTCAATTGCCTCCAGGGTATGGTTTGATTATTTCTACGTCAACCCGGCCGATCTTCGGCAAGGGTTAAATCAATTATAATTTACCATACCCTGGCGCAGAGATCCATAAGACTGCCGGGCAGGGGGTTCTTTCGGGCCATTCGGTACGTATAAAGACAGGCAGCGAAACCTCCCGGAAAGTCTTGCCGGCGTCAGGTGAGATAGCGATCGGGCGTGCCCAGGTGCCAACCCTTTGACCCGAATTGGTGATCGGCCAAACCCCCGACCCATGACCGATAGGTCCCCCTGACCACCAAACCCTCCGCCCCGTAGTTGGTCTATGCCCCGGCCTATTTGGCTCATCGCCCTATGAGGAGGTCCAATCAGGATGGCTAACTGGACCCTTTTGCCATGACAGGTTACAACAGAGCAATAATCTTACAATATATCAGCAGAACCGTCCCCGTGATATAGCAGAACCGTCCCCGTGATATACGCCCTCCTGAAATAAATGGCTGGAGATAAGGAATCAGCGATAATAATATCTGACACCCCTGAAAAATATATCAGTAGAACCGTCCCCGTGATATATGTATTATCAGATTGACTAAACTGAATTAACAGAATATACTAAACATAGTCCGGTGGCCCATTAACGGGAGAGCCGATCGCTTTCCTGAAAAAAAGCAAGCCGGAATTTGAGGGTAGATAACCGTCATTACACAGGGTAATAACAGATAACATTCTACCAGTTGCTGCAGCCGCGGTTAAGACCGGAGCTGGAAACAGTTCAGGTCAAGACGGCTTTTTTTATATCTGGAGCTGCCCCACCATTAAAAGAGAGGAGATGATCCATTGTCCCTGGATGTTGCTGTTATCGGTGCTGGACTGGGGGGGCTTTCTGCGGCCCTGAAGCTGGCGTCGGAAGGGGCCAGGGTGCTGCTGCTGGAGCAGCATAATCTGCCCGGGGGGTTTGCCACCAGCTTTGTGCGGGGGCGCTTTGAATTCGAGGTGTCGCTGCATGAGCTTTCCGATGTAGGACCTTCCGACAACAAGGGCGCGGTACGTCGTTTTCTGGAGGATGAAGCGGGAGTAGAGGTGGAATTTTTGCCCGTGCCCGAGGCCTACCACCTGATCCTTCCGGAGTCGGGGATCAATATCAGGATCCCTTTCGGAGTGCAGCCCTTCATCGAGACCATTGCCGGGGCTGTCCCCGGCAGTCTGAAGCCGTTGACCCGTTACCTGAAACTCTGCCGGGAAGTGGCCCGGGCTCTCAGTTTTATCGGCCGCTCCGGGGGGGCACCGGATATGGGGATGCTGCTGGAACGGTATCCCGCTTTTGTCACCACTGCCGGTTATACCGTGAGCGAGGTCACGGAAAAATTCGGCTTTCCGGAAAAGGCGCTGCAGATGATCTATCCTTACTGGAGTTACATGGGCGTCCCGGTCAGCCGGATGAGCTTCACCCTTTTTGCAGTAATGCTCTACAGCTATATCAGCAGGGGCGCCTATATTCCCCGCCATAACTCCCATGGGCTGGCGGCGGCCATGGATGCACGTATCCGCGAACTGGGCGGCGAGGTGCGCTACAACACCAGGGTGGAGAAAATTCTGGTTGAGGATGGGCGCGCCGTGGGGGTGGAGACGGCTGAGGGCTTGTCGGTGAGCGCGAAGGCGGTTGTGGCCAACCTTTCGCCCAACCTGGTCTACGGGAAGCTGGTGCACCCGCGCAGCGCCGTTCCGGAGCGAGCGGTGAAACTGTTGAACGCACGCAGGCTGGGGGCCAGCGCCCTGGTACTGTATCTGGGTCTCGATGCTCCGCCGGAGGCGTTGAATCTGGAAAGCTACGGTTATTTTGTCGGCCCCTCCATGGATACGGAAAGGGCTTACGAAAATTTCTTCCGTTTCGAACCACCGCAGATGCAGGCGGTGATCTGCCTGAACCGGGCCAACCCGGAATGCTCTCCGCCCGGAACGACCATTCTTTCGGCGACCTCGTTGGCGGGGCCGCAGGCATGGGATGGAGTCGCCGCAGAGCAGTATTACAGCGTGAAGAGGGAGATGGCGGAGGCGATGATCGAACAGCTGTCCGGTTACCTTGGCGCCCCACTGCGGGAGCATATCGAGGAGATCGAGGTGGCCACGCCCCAGACATTCGCCCGCTACACCGGCGCCTGCAGGGGGGCGATTTACGGCTACGAACAGGACCCCTGGGATTCGCTGGTGGCCCGGACCATGGCCGCACCGACAGAGCGCTTCATCAAGGGTCTGGAATTCACGGGCGGCTTTGCCTTCATGGGACACGGCTATGCCCCTTCCATAATATCAGGGCGGGCCGCCGCCCTGTCGGTGCTGCACCGCCTGTCCAGATCCAGATAAGGGAGGAGGATAAAAAAAGATGCTGGAAGTCGATAACTTTGAGAAAGATCTGGCAAAAATGATGGGGCTGGCCGCGGTTCGCGCACAAAAAATAGAAGCGGCCTCGCCGATGCTGGAACTGCGCGATCCGATCAGCGCTTTGAGCCGGCGGCTGCATCCGGAAATGATCCGCTTGAGGCTCGATTCGATCCGGGAGGAGACCCCCACGGCCTGCACCTACCGTTTCAAGGCAGCCGGGGAGCAGGGGGAACTGCCCTTTTTCAGGGCCGGGCAGTATCTGAGCGTCAAATTCGAGATCGCCGGGAAGCGGGTGACCCGCCCCTATTCCATCTCCTCGGCCCCTTGCGACCTGCCCGGGGCGCTGGAGCTGACGGTGAGCCGGAAAGAGGGCGGTTTTGTCAGCGGATATATCCGGGATAGCTGGCGTGAAGGAGCGGCAGTGGAAGCAACAGGGCCTCACGGAGATTTTACCTTTGAACCGCTGCGTGATTGCTCCAGGGTTGTGGGAATCGCCGGCGGCAGCGGGGTGACCCCCTTCCGCTCCATGATCCGGGAGATAATTGAAGGCGGGCTGGAGCTGAAATTGCTCCTGCTCTACGGCAGCCGCCATGAAGAGGAGATCATCTTTGCCGCGGAGCTGAAAGAGCTGGCGGCAAAAGCGCCGCAAAAAGTACAGGTGGTTCATGTGCTCAGCGAACCCGGACCCGGATGGCAGGGGCTGAAAGGGTTCATCGATGCTTCGCTGATCCGGGAGTACGCCGGTGAGCTGCGGGATACAAGTTTCTTTGTCTGCGGGCCCCCGGCCATGGACCGCTTCGCCAGGGCCCAGCTGGAGGAGCTGGGCATCAGAAGGCGGCAGATGCGCTTCGAACCGGCCGGGGCGGTGAATGATCTCACCGGGGAGCCCGGCTATCCTTCCCGGGCCGGGGGGAAGGTCTTCAGCCTGACGATCCACCTTCACGGCCGGGAATTTACCGTCCCGGCGGCGGCCGGGGAGAGCCTGCTTGTGGCGCTGGAGCGGGCCGGCCTGGCGCCGGATTCCCAATGCCGCTCCGGCGAATGCGGGTTCTGCCGTTCGCGGCTGGCGCAGGGGGAGGTTTATATCCGCCCGGACAGCGACGGGCGACGGGCTGCCGACCGCCGGCTGAACTTTATCCATCCCTGCGCGGCCTATCCTTTGACGGACATCATTCTTGTTACACCATGAGGAGGTGTATGTAAATGACGGGAACCAAACCATGGTTCAGATCCTACGCATCCGGTGTGCCGCACCGGATCGATATCGAGAAGATCACCCTGTCCCGCGCCCTGAGCCGCTCCGCCGGGCAGCGGGGAGAGATGACCGCCATGAACTACCTGGGGAAAAAGATCTCCTTCGGCGAGCTGGAGACCCTGGTGGACAGCTTCGCCCGGGCTTTAAAAGCGTTGGGTGTGGGGAAGGGCGATAAAGTGGCCACGCTGCTGCCCAACCTGCCCCAGATGACCATTGCCGTCTACGCCGCTTTCCGCATCGGGGCGGCGATCGTGCCGAATAACCCCCTCTATACCGAGCGGGAGCTGGCCTACCAGCTTAACGATTCCGATTCAAAGGTGGCCGTCGGTCTGGATATGCTTCTTCCCCGCATGCTCAGCCTGAAAAAGAAGACGAGGATCGAAAAAATTGTGACCTGCCATATCAATGATTATCTCCCTTTCCCCAAAAAGCAGCTCTACCCGCTGGTGAAAAAGGATATGTACCGGAAGATAACCCCGCAGCAGGATCTGCACCAGTTTACCGATCTGGTTAAACAATTCCGGCAGGGACCGAAGGAGGATCTTTCCGCCTGGGATGAGCTGGGCGCTATCCTCTATACCGGCGGCACCACCGGAGTCAGCAAGGGGGTCATGCTCACCCATGCCAGTCTTTCCTCCAATGTGCAGCAGTTCGCAGCCTGGCTGCCGGGAGTGAAAGAGGGGGAAAAGCTGCTCACCGTTTATCCCTATTTCCATTCCGCCGGTTTTACGGCCATGCAGAACTACGCCCTCTGGGCTCGCCTGGAGGCCATCCCGGTGCCCCGTCCCGACCCGGCCAGCGTGGCTGATATGGTGAAGCAATTCAAGCCCGACTACCTGCCCGGTGTGCCCACGATTTTCTCGGGCCTGCTGAGCAACAGGGCTTTCACCGGGATGGATCTATCATTTATCAAGGGGTTTTTTGCCGGGGCGGCTCCCCTGCCCACGGATACGTACAACCGCCTCATCGAGCTGACCGGAAAGCAGATCATCGATGTTTACGGCTTAACCGAGTGCACCGTCTTTGCCACAGTTTCACCCTGGCGAGGAAAGATCAAACCGGGAACTGTGGGCCTGCCCATCCCCAATACGGAAATCCGCATCGTGGATATCGAGACAGGGCAGAAAGATATGCCCGCCGGTGAAGCGGGGGAAATCCTGATCAGGGGCCCGCAGGTGATGATGGGCTATTACAAGAAGCCCGAGGATACGGCGCAGGTTTTGCGCGAAGGCTGGCTTTACACCGGCGATATCGGATCCTTCGATGAAGACGGCCACCTCTCGGTAATTGATCGCAAGAAAGATCTGATCATTTCCGGGGGGTTCAATGTTTACCCCAATGAAGTTGATGATATTCTTTTTGCCTACCCCAAGGTGCAGGAGGCTTGCACCGTGGGCATCCCTGACGAATACCGCGGTGAAACCGTGGTTGCCTATGTGGTGGTCTACTCCGGCGAGGAGGTGACGGAAAAGGAGCTGATCAAATACTGCCGGGAAAACCTGGCCGCGTACAAGGTGCCGCGAAAGATATTCTTTATCGAGGAGCTGCCCAAATCTTCCATCGGTAAAATTCTCCGCCGGGAGCTGAAGGCCAAGGCCGCCGCAGAAGCGGGTAGCCACATTAAATAAAGCCTCCCCATATATCACGGGGACGGTTCCCGTGATATATTTTACCGAGCTGTTGTTGAAAGGGGAGAGCGATTATGCCCAGAACAGCGCGCAAGGTCAGTTCAACGGGAATTTATCACGTGATCGCCCGGGGGATCAACCGCCAAAAAATATTTCTTGACGATAACGATTGTCACAGATACCTGATCGCATTGGAACAGATCATCAGGGAGGAAGGCTCTGTCCTGCTCGGATATTGTTTAATGGTCACTCACCTGCATCTATTGATCAATGCCTGTTCCGTTGAAATACTGTCCCGGATGATGAAGCGGCTGGGGATCAGTTACGCTTCGTGGTTTAACTGGAAATACGAACGCAATGGACATCTTTTTCAGGGACGATTCAGAAGCGAATGCGTGGAAGATGACAGCTATCTTCTGACGGCAATCAGGTATATTCATAAAAACCCTGTCAAAGCTGGATTGGTCCGGAGGGCGGAGCAGTACAGGTGGAGCAGCTGCCGGACTTATTATGGAGGCAAAGATTATCTGCCCGGCCTGATCGACACAGAGCTGGTTCTGTCCCTCTTTGACAAAAAGAGGAGCGATGCAATCGAACGTTTCAGAAAATTCATGAAGGAAGACAGCGATGATCTATGCCTGAAGGGGTATCCGACAAAGCGTTTGAAGGACAACGAGGTAAGGGAAGAACTGATCAAATTGCTGGGCAACAGGTCCATCGGCGAATTGCAAAAATTGAACAGGGTGGAGATGAATTCGATCCTGAACCGGGCCAAACAGATCAAGGGCTGCAGCCTCAGGCAGCTGGTCAGGATCACAGGGATCGGCTACAATATTGTCTACCGCGCTTGAACCTGAAAAATAATGCTGTAAGCAGCACACAAAGATGCGAACATCATAATTATCAATACACAGTCTGCCATCCCCACGATTGATCCGCCCCGGCGGCAGGTGAGCCGGGAGCGATCAGCTGCACAAGCTCACAGCGGTCGGGGTTCGTGTTCTTTCAGCAGCCTGGCAACATTGTCGGGGGAAAGGGGTTTGGCGAAATAGAATCCCTGCATCATATCGCAAGAGGAATCCCGCACGAAATCAAGCTGCTCCGGCGTCTCCACACCTTCCGAAACGACTGTGAGCTCCAGGAGTTTGCCGATCTCGAAGATCGCCTGAATGACAACCTTGCTGATCTCGTTTGCCGGAGCGCTGGAGATAAGCGATCGGTCTACCTTGAATGAATCGATCGGGAAAAACCTGATCTGGGAGAGGGTGGAATAACCGGAGCCAAAGTCATCCACCGCCAGCTTTACCCCGGTATCTTTGATCCGCTTGAGCACATCGATGGTGCGGGGCAGATTGCTGAGAACTGTCCGCTCGGCAATTTCGAGTTCCAGCAGCTCGGGGTCCATGCCCGACTCTGCCAAAGCTTCCTCAACATCCCCGATCAGCCGTTCGTCCAGCAGCTGCCTTTGGGATATATTTACAGAGACGCTGATCCGGGGCAGCCCCTGCCGCTGCCAGGCAACATTCTGCTTGCAGGCTTTTTCCAGAACCCATCGGCCGATGGGGATGATCTGACCGGTGCTTTCCGCCACCGGGATAAATTGCAGCGGGGTAACCAGCCCCAAAGTGGGATTGCGCCAGCGCAGCAGCGCTTCCACACCGCTGATGGCATCGGTCTTCAGATTCAGCTTGGGCTGATACTCGAGAAATAGTTCATCGCGTTCCAGCGCAAAACGGAGAAACTCGCTGAAAAGGTTCTTTTCATGCAGCAGCGGTTTGACCTCCGGCGAGAAAACCTGAAAATTGTTCTTCCCTTTTTCTTTCGCCGAGTACATCGCCAGATCGGCTGTCTTCATGAGCGTATGAAGATCCTCCCCGTCCCGCGGGTAGATACTGATCCCCATGCTTCCGGTGATAACGTATTCGCTACCCCCCAGATCGATCGGCTCCCGGATGACTGCAAGGATCTTTTCAGCCAGAGCGGCAGCCTTTTCGACTTCGCCGACATCTCGCAGCAGCATGACAAACTCGTCCCCGCCGAGTCGGGCGATGCTGTCAGAAGCCCGCAGTACCCGGCGCAGCCTCGCTGCGCACTCGATCAGGACCTGATCGCCGGCTTCGTGCCCCAGGGTGTCGTTGATAATCTTGAAACCGTCGAGATCCATGAAAAAAAGAGCAAACTGTTTCTGGTAACGGTGGGCATATTCGATATTTTCCTGGAGCAGCTCACGGAACATGAAGCTGTTGATCAGGCCGGTCAGGGTATCATGTGTTGCCAGATGGCGAATCCGCTCCTCAAATCGCTTGCGCTCGGTAACATCGCGGGCAATACCCCGGAAACCGGTCGGTTTCCCCTGTTTATCCTTGATCAGGGTCACCGATATTTCACAGAATCCTTTGCGCCCGTCTTTCCGGGAGAGCTCGAAGGAATAGGCTTTCACCGGTACTCCGGTCCGATAAACCCGGTTAAAAAGGGCAAACAGCTCCCTGGCAGTGCTCTCTTCAGCATAATGTCGGTGGTCCATCCCGATGAGCTCGTCGTGATAATAGCCCAGATTCTTGCTGACAGCCTCGTTGACAAAGGTAAATTTGCCCTTCAGATCAACCTCGAAATAGGCATCCTCGATATTCTCGATGATCGTGCGGTACCTTTCCTCCGAGCGCTGAAGTCTTTCTTCCATCTGCTTGCGCACGGTGACATCCCTGACGGTGCCCCGGAACCCCACCGGTTCACCGGATTTGCCCAGAATCAGCGAAGCGGCGATCTCTACCTGCCTTCTGGTACCGTCTTTTCTGATGATTTCATAGTTGATCAGCCTGCCCGGAGCCCTGCTTCTGTAGATCTTGTTGAAAGCCTTGAAAGCTTTCTTTCCATTGACCGGATCGGTATATTGGCGGTAATTTACCGAGGTGAGCTCTTCCCTGGAATAACCGTAGATTTCAGATATGACTGCATTGGTATAGGTAAAGGTGCCGGCCAGATCGGTTTCAAAATAACCGTCCTGAATATTGTTGACCACCGCGTAGTATTCGGACAGATCAGCTGTAACCATAGACTCCCTCCCGGACCACCCGGCGCTGTGCCACATTGTTTTACTGACTGAATTATGATTAGAACCCAAAAACTTATGTTTTTTGGTTATCAGTAACACGCCATTGCCCAGCTAGATTGATAATGTTGGCTAAGCAGGCGCAAAAAATAAGCCAGCGAAAGGATGTTAGCCCTCTTTCTCTTGTAGTAACTGTAA
>JAAZPS010000071.1 GCA_012797095.1 Bacillota bacterium
GAAAAGGCTGCGTCCGCTGCTGACCGTAGCGGCGGCGGAGACGATGGGGCTGCCGGGAGAACGGGTCCTGGCGGTGGCCGCCGCCTTCGAGTTGGTTCATACTTATTCGCTGATCCACGACGACCTTCCGGCGATGGACGATGCTGCGCTGCGGCGGGGCCGCCCGAGCTGCCACCGCGCCTACAGCGAGGCGCTGGCTATCCTCGCCGGGGATGCCCTGCTGACCCTGGCTTTCGAGCAGGTCGCCGATTACGGTCTCCGGGAGGGCTTCTTCGAACGGGCCTTGCAGATCAGCCTGGAGCTGGCCCGGGCCGCCGGCAGGGAGGGGATGGTCGGGGGGCAGGTTCTCGATCTTGAAGCCGAGGGGCGCCCGATTGAACTGGCGGCCCTGGAGCGGATCGACCGCTGCAAGACCGGGGCGCTGCTGGAGGCGGCGGTGCGCTGCGGCGCCATCGCCGCAGGAGCGTCGCCGGTGGAGCTCGCTATCCTCGGCGGCTACGGCACCTGCCTGGGGTTTGCTTTCCAGATCACCGACGATCTGCTCGATCGGGAAGGGAGCGCCGCGGTGCTGGGCAAGGATGCCGGTGCCGACCGGGCTCGTGGCAAGGCCACCTTTCCGGAATTGCTCGGGACGGAGGCAGCGCGAAAACGTTGTGAAGAGCTTTACCGTCGGGCGCTGCGCCACCTGGAGACACTGCACAGGCCGGCCGAACTATTGCAGGAGCTGGCCCGGCAGCTTGTCTTCAGGGAGAGGTAGAAGGCGGGGAGACCCGCTGCAGGCGCCCTCCTGGCGGCATCAATAAAATAAAGGAGGATATTTTCTTATGGCCATGTCGGCAAACAGTTGTGATCATTTTCTGGATGTGCTTGCTTCAAAAGCGCCGACCCCCGGGGGTGGGGGTGCGGCCGCCATGGGCGGAGCGATCGGGATGGCGCTTTCGAACATGGTCGGCAATCTCACCGTCGGCAAGAAAAGATATGCCGAGGTCGAGGATGAGGTCAAGCAGCTGCTCGAGGAAGGTTACAAGATCATCGATCGCCTGAAAGCGCTTGTGGACGAGGATGCGGAGGGTTTCGCCCCGCTGGCCGAGGCTTACGGGTTGCCCCGGGGAACCCCGGAAGAGAAAGCCCACAAGGAGAAAACCCTGGAGGAGTGCTCCAAGGTGGCTCTTTCGGTACCCCTGGAGATCATGCGCCAGTCGTACCGGGGGATCAAGATCCACGAACGGATGGGCCAGATCGGCTCGATGCTGGCGATCTCCGACGTGGGCTGCGGAGTGGCCTTCCTGAAGGCGGCGCTGCAGAGCGCCCATCTCAACGTGCTGATCAACTTAGGAGCGATCAAGGATCAGGGCTATGTCGATGAGATCAACAAGGAGATGAATCAGCTTCTAAAGGACGGCAGCAAGGTTGCCGATGAGACCCTGCAGCTGGTCATCGACAAGATCAATAAATAGAACAATACAGTAAACAAGGAGGTTGGGATAATGGCTGAAAGATTGAGAGGTAAACCGGTGGCCGATGCCATGAAGGAGGATATCACCAAAAGGGTCGAGGCGCTGAAAGCAAAAGGGCTCACCCCCAAGATCGGGATCATCAGGGTGGGGGCCAACCCCGACGATCTCTTCTATGAGGGCGGGATCAAGAAAACCAGCGAAGGGGTCGGCGTGGCCTTCGAGGTTTTCGAGCACGGCGAGGATATCGGCCAGGAGGAACTCGAAAAGGTGGTCAGGGATGTCGGCGCCGACAGCTCCATCAACGGGATTCTGCTCTTTGCGCCCCTGCCGAAGCATCTGGACGAGAAGAAGATCCGCGCGCTCATTCCGGTGGAGAAAGACGTTGACTGCATGACCCTGGGCGGTGCCGGCAAGGTTTTTGCCGACGATGTGACCGGATTTCCACCGTGCACCCCCACCGCCTGCATGGAGATACTGAAATTCTACGATATCCCGCTGAAGGGGAAGGAGATCACCGTGGTCGGCCGCTCCATGGTCGTTGGCAAGCCGATGGCGATGCTGCTGCTGCGCGAACATGCCACCGTGACGATCTGCCATTCTCGCACCGTTGATCTGGACAAGGTCTGCGCTGCCGCCGATATCCTGGTGGCTGCAGTGGGGCGGGCCAAGATGATCGGGAAAGATTACGTCAAGCCCGGCCAGATCGTCATCGATGTGGGGATCAATGCCGATCCCGATAACCCCGGTAAATACTGCGGCGACGTCGATTATGAAGCTGTCGAGCCTATTGTCGATCAGATCACCCCTGTCCCCGGCGGCGTCGGCTCAGTCACCACGGTCATGCTCCTGAAACATACCGTCATCGCCTGCGAAACGCAGAACTAGTTAACCAAGCCAGATATGACAGGGGGGCCTTGATTTCCCTCCTGTCATATCTTTATACTCCATTGTTCGGACAAGATGGGACAGGAGGGACGTACCTTCCTGTCCCATCTTAGGCAACAATATAAATCCCCTTCCCCTGTTGGGGGGCATGCCTCGCCCGC
>JAAZPS010000072.1 GCA_012797095.1 Bacillota bacterium
AAAGGTCTCAGCAGGGTCCGCGAGGTGTAAAGGCCCATCCGGACCACATCGGTGGCCGATACAGGAAAACGCCGGTCGTGGGTCCGGCTCTGCGGGATATAGCCGATCTTCTCCCGGACCGGGCCGAGACGCCCGGAGGGAAAGCCGAGCAGGGTCGAGTTGCCGGCACAGGGCCTGATCAGGCCGAGCAGGGTCCGCAGAAGGGTGGTCTTGCCGCCTCCGTTCGGGCCGATAATGCCGATGCTCTCACCGCGGTCCACGGTGAAGGAGAGCTCTTTCAAGGCCAGCTCCGCGCCCCTTTTTACCGTCAGTCCACTCGCAGTGACCGCGGGGCTACTACTGTTTTGAGAGGGCATCTTTTAACACCGCCGTATTGTAGCGCATCAAGTTCAGGTAACTGTCTTTCTGCGGTTGGCCGGCACCGCCCAGGGGATCGAGCAGAACGACCTGTCCGCCGGTCTCGCGGGCAATCATCTCGGCGACCGCCGGGGAAAACTGCGGTTCAACCGAGACCACCTTGATCTGGTGATCCCGGCAGAGGTCGAGCAGCTCGGCGAGCCAGGCCGCCGGGGGCTCCTGCCCGGGAAATTCCGAGATCACCGCCGCCTCTTCCAGATCGTAGCGCGCGGCAAAATAGTGCCAGGCAGCGTGCACGGAGATGAAACTCCTCGTGGTAATTGCGGATAGCTCGGTGCGGATCAGCCCATCCAGGGCGGTAAGCTCGGCCTGATAACTGCCCAGATTGCTCCGGTAGTAATCCCCGTTCGCCCGATCCATCTCCACCAGCGCTTCGGTAAGGGCGGGACAGAGGTAATCCCTCACCGTGAGCGGATCGAGCCAGAGATGGGGGTTGTGCCGGGTTTCAAAATTATGCGGTCCCCGCTCTTCCGGGGGGATCGCCCCGGAAGGATCCCAGCCGTCGGCGAGCGCTTTCCGGTAAAGGTTCAGCTGGCGCTCCGCTCCCTCCCCGGCAATTTTTACGGCCCAATCGTCCAGGGCACCGCCCATATAGACGAACAGGGAGGCCCGGGCAGTTTCCCTGGCCTGCTTCGCGGTCGGTTCAAAGCTATGGGGGCTGGCTCCCGGAGGGAGCAGGCAGGATACACGGATCTTCTCTCCACCCAGGCGGGCAATCATATCGGCCAGCGGGAAGATGGTGGTGACCACCTCCATTGGCTCCCCTTCCCCGGCCTCGCGCCGGAGCGGCAGGGAGCATCCGGAGATAACCAGGGCGGTCAGGGCCGCAAGCAGGATCCAGATAACGGCTCTTTTCTTGAGCATGATCAAAATTCCTTCAAAATGTGGTCGTGGTTCCCAGAGCGTTTTGCGGCACGGAAACGCTTTTCTTGCAACAAACACCCCGCGCCCGGCAACCTGGATTTTATCTCTTCGGGCTTGAACTTGCAAGAAATAAATGCGAGTCGGCGCATCGCTCCGTTCAGGCAAGGGCGGTGGAGCATTAAATTGACATAAATAATTAGACTGTTCAAGATATTCATCTGTTGACATAACTTAACGCTTAACATGGCCGTCGAATTCTGTTTTAATCTAACTGGAACCTTCTTTAAAAAAGTATGCTAGAGAGGCTGTCTCTATGTTTAAAAGCAAAGAACAGTTCAAACGGAGCTTTGTGCAGATCTTCAGACAGATGCATGGTCAAGAGATCGAGGGCGCCGCAGCCGGCAGTGTCTACCGGACTCTCGGAACGATGGTCCGCAAGGAGGCAGCGTCGCAGCTGTTTTCAACCAACCGGCGCAGCCGGAAAGTGCAGCCGAAAACGATCTACTATTTTTCGATGGAATTTCTTCTGGGCCGGCTGCTCGAGAACAACCTGCTGAACCTGGGGGTGCTATCTCTTTGTCGTCAAGGCCTTGATGAGTTGGGCTTGAATCTTGACGCAGCCCTCGCCGAGGAGCCCGATGCTGGGCTGGGCAACGGCGGTCTGGGCCGGCTGGCGGCCTGTTTTCTCGATTCCCTGGCCTCCCTGAGCTTGCCCGGACACGGCTGCGGCATACGCTACCGCTACGGCCTTTTCGAGCAGGTTATCGCCGGCGGTGAACAGGTCGAGGTGCCCGAAGACTGGCTTCGCGGCGGTAATGTCTGGGAGACGAGGCGCCCCGATGAAGCGGTTGAGGTCAGATTCGGGGGCCGGGTGAGGGCCGAGCAGGCCGGGAACAGGCTGATCTTTCACCACGAAGATTACGAGTCCGTGCTGGCGGTCCCCTACGATCTGCCGGTGATGGGCTATCAAAACGGCACCGTGAACACGCTGCGCCTCTGGAGCGCCGAGCCGGTGATCAGCGATCTGAAAAGAGGCTGCCGCGGAGCCGGCAGCTACAGCAGCATCGTCGAGTACAAGCACAGACTGGAGGCGATCAGCGGGCTGCTCTACCCGGATGACTCCAGCCGCGAGGGGAAGGCGCTGCGCTTGCAGCAGCAGTATTTTCTTGTTTCCGCCGGGCTGCAGAGTATCTGCCGGGACCATAAAAAGAGATACGGCACCCTGAAAGATTTTCACCGCCGGGTAGCGCTGCATGTGAACGATACCCATCCGGTTCTGGCCATTCCCGAGTTGATGCGCATCCTTGTCGACGGGGAGGGAATGAGCTGGGAGGAAGCCTGGGCGATCACCGGGCAGACAATTTCATATACCAACCATACCACCCTCAGCGAAGCGTTGGAGCAGTGGCCGGTCGATCTCTTTGCTCCTCTCTTTCCCCGCATCTTCCAGCTGGTTGAAGAGATCGACCGCCGTTTCGGAGAGAAGCTCTCCCACCTCTCCGCGGATCCAGAAAGGAAGAGGGAATCGACTGCCATCATCGCGGGAGGCCAGGTAAAGATGGCTCACCTGGCGATAGTGGGCAGCCACAGTGTCAACGGTGTCTCCAGGCTGCATTCCGAGATCCTGAAAAAACGTGAAATGAAGGACTTTTACGAAATCTATCCCCATAAATTCAATAACAAGACCAACGGGATCAGTCATCGCCGCTGGCTGCTCCAGGCCAACCCCCGGCTCG
>JAAZPS010000073.1 GCA_012797095.1 Bacillota bacterium
GACTGTCTCTCCCGAAGGCAGCTCCAGCGAAACCGGGGCTGCCGCAGCCCGGGGAAAACCGAAAGAGACCTCAAACTCCGAGGGAACGAAATCTCCGCCAGTCTCGATCTCCCAGTTCAACAACGTCTGCAAGGTCTCTTCGAGAAGGCGGATCTGCAGCTCCCAGAGGAGCGGATAGGACGGCCGCTCTCCGGCAGGGACCCGGGCATACTGCTCACGGGCAATCCGGCGGAGCAGAGAGCGACACCGGTCGGGAAAACGCTTCGCCGGCAGCAGCCCCTTCCGGGATGCGCAGCGGTAGAATTCTTCAAGAATCCTGTGAAGCAGCCGTCCCCGCGTCAACGGAGTGATGCTGAGAAGCTCTTCCGGCTCTCCGAGAGGGCTCAATCCGAGCAGCCTCTTCAAAAAATAGCTGTAGGGGCAGCCGGCGTATTCTTCGAGAGCGGTCGCCGACAGAGCAGTCCGATTCAGGTGAGCGGAAAGCAGGTTCCGGGGTTCTTTCCGGGTAAAGATACCCTCGCAAGCGCTCCAGCGGTGGCCGAACCGGGACGAATCTGCTGAAAGAAGTCGTTTCAGCACCGGCGAAAGGGCCTGAAAGTATGGCAGCCGCTGCGCTGGCGGCAGGCTAGAGCTGCAGTTAAGATCATATTCCGCCTCCGTCACCGGAATTGTAACGTTGTCTCGCTCCGAAACAGCGGCAATGTGACGGTACCCGGGCAACCGGGAAAGCTGATCATGCCCGGGACGGACGGCACAGAGAGCCTCACCGCAGCGCGAAAGATAAAAAGAGGGCAGCTGTTCACGGCCGGCGGCGGCGGAGACTCTTGGCCAGGTTAGAACCGCCCTGCGGACCGCTCCGCCCAGAGCAAGGGTGAACCGAAGAGCCTCCAGCTCGAGTTCACGGCGCCGCAGAGGCAGCTTTCCCGAAAGGGCAAGGCGTTCGTTTTCGGGCAAAAGCGGATCGGGTTTAACCGGTGCGGGAATAATTCTCTCCGCCAGTCCCGGGATAAAGATAACGGGGAAACTGAGGCCGGCTGCCGAGCGCAGCGGCAAAAGGTTGACCCCTTCCTGCTGAAACCTGCCCCGAGGCAGGGCGGCATCTTGCAGGGCTGATTGAAGCAGCTCCAGGGCCGGCTTGAGCGCGAATTCACCGCCGCACTCGTCCAGGCGCCGCAGTTTTTTGAGAAGCTGCTGCAGTATCTCCCGCTCCTCTCCGGGATAGAAGAAACGTTCCACCAGCTCCGCCGCCGCCGCGCCGAGATCACCCCAGGAGCGGACATCGTAAAAGCGATCCAACGCTGCAAATAACAGCCGCAGGAAATCGAGCAGCAGAGCTACCTGAAGCAGCTGCTCGTCAGACCGGCTTTCCGTGGATTCCGGCACCTCTTCCGACCCTGTTCCGCTCTTCCCCTGCAGCCGCCGGCGGCAGCGTTCCAGCGACTCGTACCACTGGCTGCGGCCCTTGATCACCCCTGCCTCCGCAGCCAGATAATCCCACATGGCGGGATTGGCCGCCCCCGCCGAACCGAGCACCCGCTCGTAGTCCAGTGTTCCGTCAACCAGCAGCTCCATCACCTTCAGACGGGAATAATCGCTGCCGATGAGTTTGAGCAACAGCAAAAAGGTACGGCCTGTTCTGGTCCGGTTCAGAGGAAGGCCGCCGGCCAGATAGCAAGGCACCCCGGCAGCATCAAGCCTTTCCCGAATCAGCCCGGCATAGTTTTTTCCGGGCAGCAGCACAGCCATCTCGCCGAACCGCAGCCCCTCACGGGCCAGGCCGATAATTTCCCGGGTAATTTCCTCGGCTTCTCCGATCTCATCGGGAGCGCAGATGAACTGAAGCGATCGATCGCCCGCTGCCGGGCCAGAGCCGTCTGAAGAAGGCTGAAACAGTTTTTTTTGCAACAGCGCCAGATTGCCGCTTTGTTCCACGGTAGGCGGGAGCCGTTCCACGATAAAACCCTGCTGTTGAAACCAGTGCAGCTCCTGTTTTACCGGGGCAAAGCCGGCGGCAGATCGCTGCCAGTATACCGCAGCTCCATGTCGTGCGGCCAACGCAGCCAGCAGTTTTTTCTCGAGGGTGGACAGCTGATAGATCCCGTAAAGAGCCAGCATGAAGGGATCTGACGGTAGCGAGCGGACAGCGGCGTTGAAGACCGCCTCCCGGTTGATAAAAGGGCTGCTCCGTTCCCGGTAGCGTTCGTAGAGCCGCTGCAGTTCGGCGATGCGTGGGGGATCACCGCCCGGCGGCAGGGGTAACTGCTCCAGCCCCGCACTCTCCAGCTCCTGAAAGGTTTGCCGCAGGGCCTCGCAAAAACCGGGACGCCCGACCATCGGTTCAAAATAACCTCCGCCGGCTTCCCCGGCAGTCTGCGCCGCCAGCCAGTTTTCACCAAAGGGAGGCATCGAACGTTGGGGAATATGCTCCCCCCCTTTTTCAACCAGCCCTGTTGCCAGATCGGCCATGGTCAGAAAGCGCACCCGGCAGTTGCTGCCGCTGTGGCGGACCAGGGCACGGCGCAGATAGACCCCGACGAGATTGCTCGGGACCACCACCACGACAGGATAGAAAAGGTCCCCGCCCTTGGCTGCGGTGATATCATCACCAAGTCTTCTTTCAATTTCCGGTAAATCCCCCAGATATATTTTGCGCATAGGAATATATTCGATCAATCGGAAGCTCAATCCTGCCCCGCGCCAACCTGAGGCAAAAGCTTCAGTATTTCACCAATGGGGTCAGGCTTGAATAATTTACTTGTTGGGAAATAACGGGCAATAATGGATCGGGGCATCCGGTCAGGCTTGAGTAATTCACTTATTCCCACTGGTAAAACCAGGGCAACTTGCCTCCATTCCGCGGCGGATCTGTCCCTGCGGCCGGTACGATGTACCGTCATCTTTGAGCGATCCCCCCCGCTGTCATCCTGAGCGCAACAAAAGATTCACCATTGCAGGAAAAAGCGAAAGGCGGACCAAGGTGACGTATCCCCTGGGGAGTCAATGGGGTCAGGCTTGAATAATTTACTTGTTGGGAAATAACGGGCAATAATGGATCGGGGCATCCGATCAGGCTTGAGTAATTCACCAATGGGGTCAGGCTTGAGTAATTCACGTATTCCTACTGGTAAAACCAGGGGCAACTTGCCTCCATTCCGCGGCGGATCTGTCCCCGCGGCCGGTACGATGTACTGTCATCTTTGGGCGATCCCCCCCGCTGTCATCCTGAGCGCAGCAAAGGATCCACCATTGCAGGAAAAAGCGAAAGGCGGACCAAGGTGACGTATCCCCTGTTCCACCGGTTCTCCTCCGGGATAGACGACGCTGTTTTCCGGGCAAAACCCGGGGCAACCGGCCTTCGTCCTGATGGCTGATCTGTTCCTGCAGCCGGTACTGGTGGCTGATTTTACAGGGGGCTAGAAGAATTGCAGCGGATTTATCGCCGGATGGGTATTCCAGTAGCCCCAGGAGGGCCCGATGCGACGGCGGATCTCGAAGTGCAGATGGGGCCCGGTAGATTTTCCCGTTGAGCCGAGGCGGGCAATGGTCTGCCCGCGGGATACGCTCTGCCCGACGGAGACCAGGTTTTTACAGTTATGCAGGTAGACGGTGTAATAAGCATCATGGCGGATCACAATGTAGTTTCCCTGGGAGTCACCCCAACCCGAATAGACAACCGTCCCGCTCTCCGCGGCAAGAACTGCCGTATTGAGCGGTGCAGCGATATCGATACCCCGATGGCTGCCGTGGAACCGCTGGCTGATCCTGCCGCCGCCCGAAACGGGCCAGCCAAATCTTTTCTTGGTACCCTTTTCGACAACCCTTGTCACCGGTTCAACAAGCACCCGATTGGAGACAGTCTCTTTTGATCGTTCAACTCCATTTTCCCGGATAACCCGGTAGGTCGCCACCTGCAGGCCGTTCTTCCCCGGGGTGAGCACCCTGCTCTCACCAAGATAGAGCTGGCTGCTGTAAGTATAGCTGGTGGAAAAGGAGACCTGCTCTTCAACGGTCACCTGCTCCACACTTCTCACATGCACCTCTGGACCGTTCCAATCAGCCTCCCTGTTTCTACCGTCACGGGAGATGATCGTTTCGCGAGAGGCTACCAGAAGCTCCTGTTCCGGCTGCTGCCGTGTCAGCAAACAAGCGATCTCCTCCGGGGAGCGGACCAGATCGGGTGAAACGGTGCATCCCAGGCCGGAGATCTTCTCCGACAGATCCACCTCCAGCAGCTCCACCCCTTCACCGCTGCTCACAAAAGAGAGACAGATCGCCTCCTCGACCTGTTTCACCCCTTCAGCCGTGGATACCGGCGCCACCGGGACACCATCCACGGTAACCATAACCGCATCCGTAAGAAAACTTAAACGCTGCTTCAACGCATCCTTGACCGCTTCAACATCATCGCTCTCACCCGGACGATATTCCCGGATCAGGGTGATCTCCTGCTCGGGATAGAGCTCCATCCGGTAGAGCGAGCTGCATCTGGCGGTCAAGTCTGCCAGGTACTGTTCCACTTTTTCAACATTTCGTACCACACCGACTTCGGTTCCATCAAACCGGACTGCATAGAGATGGCTGTAGCGGTAATCGTGAAGGTAAAGAAGCCCGCCCAGAACAAGACCGCAGAGAAATAGATAGAGCGGCCAGGGCAGGAGCTTCCCTTTCATCCAACGGATCAGCCTGGCCAGCTCGCTATGATGATAACGCTGTTCAAGACGAGCAACCAACGATTTCCCCGGTAAAGGTGAGTCCGGCATACCTGACAACCCCCCATTGACATTCCAACCCGAATACTGGAACCCCGGTACGTTCAATTTGTTAAGATCGGATAACATATCCGGCGCATCTTTAACAATACTATAATATTTCCCCTTTGTCTATAATAAATTTCATCGAGGGGAAAATATTGCGGACGGCGTTATCGGGGTGCGATATTTGCCGGACTGTGCTGTCGTTCCGGCTTGAACCAAAAAAGGGATCTTTCGACCGGGGACCGCCGCAGTGCAAAATGAAGGTTAACCCACCCTTGATCGGGTTTGCCCCCTGCAGCTGGGGGCAAACAGAGATCTATTGATGCTTTCCCGGGAACCTCAGTGAAATTCCAGACCGGCGGGTCCGCGGTGCAGGGTGACGCTTCCCCCCGCGGCGACCTCTCCGGAGACGATGCGCCTGGATAGCGGGGTCTCCACCGCATTCTGGAGCGCCCGCTTCAGCGGGCGGGCCCCGAAGGCGGGCTCGTAGCCCAGATCGGCCAGGTAATCCACCACCGCTTCGTCCCACTGCAGGGTGATGCCGGCTCCCTGCTCAACCCGCACCGCCAGGCGCTGCAGCAGCAGGGTTGCGATCGCCCCGATCTGCTCCCGTTCCAGCGCCCTGAAGACAAGGATCTCGTCGACCCGGTTGAGAAATTCGGGACGGAAATACTGCCGCAGCAGGGACAGCACCACCGCTTTCATCTTCTCGTACTCGCCCCCCTGCCCCTGAAAGTCGAGGATCTCCTTGCCGCCGATATTCGAAGTCATGATGACGATGGTATTGCGGAAATCGACCGTGCGACCCTGCCCGTCGGTCAGCCGCCCATCGTCAAGGATCTGCAGAAGCACGTTGAAAACATCCGGGTGAGCCTTCTCGATCTCGTCAAGCAGCAGGACGCTGTACGGTTTGCGCCGCACCGCCTCGGTGAGCTGCCCGCCCTCATCGTAGCCCACGTAGCCCGGGGGCGCCCCGAGCAGCCGGGCAACCGTATGCTTCTCCATATATTCGGACATATCCAGGCGGATCATGCTGCGCTCATCGTCAAAGAGCACCTCCGCAAGGGCACGGGAAAGTTCAGTTTTCCCCACCCCCGTCGGTCCCAGAAAGATAAAACTGCCCACGGGACGGTGCGGATCCTTGATTCCGCTGCGCGAGCGCAGCACGGCATCGGCAACCGCCTTGACAGCATCATCCTGACCAATAACCCGACGATGCAGGATCTCCTCCAGATGAAGCAGTTTCTCCATCTCTCCCTCACGCAGGCGGCTCACCGGGATCCCGGTCCAGCGGCTGACCACCTGGGCGATCTCCTCTTCGCCAACCTCTTCGGGCAGCAGCATGGTCTGCTCCTGCTTGCTGGCCAGCAGCTCTTCTTCTTCCTTCAGCCGCTGCTTCAGCGCATTCAGACGTCCGTATTTCAGCTCGGCGACCCGGTTAAGGTCGTATTCGCGCTCGGCACGCTCGATCTCGGTGCGCACCTCCTCCATCTCCTTCTTGATCGTGCGCACCTGCCCGATAGAATCTTTCTCGGCCTGCCACTGCGCCTGCATCGACCCGGCTTCCTCCCGCAGCCCGGAAAGCTCCTGCTGCAACCTGGTCAGCCGCTCCGCAGAGGCCGGATCCCGCTCTTTTTTCAGGGCAGCCTCCTCTATCTCCAGCTGCATCACCCGCCGGTTGATCTCGTCCAGCGCCGTGGGAAGGCTATCGATCTGTGTGCGCAGGCGGGCAGCAGCCTCATCGATGAGATCGATCGCCTTGTCCGGAAGAAAACGATCGCTGATATAACGATCCGACATCACCGCCGCCGCGATGAGCGCCCCGTCCTGGATACGGACTCCGTGATGCACCTCGTAACGCTCTTTCAGCCCCCGCAGGATGGACACTGTATCCTC